>SCUG01000776.1 GCA_004297645.1 Saprospiraceae bacterium
TGCGATTCCTCGTTGGGGGTGCGGCGACCGGGCGCCGGTCACGATGCCTGCCTCGGCTGCAGCAGCAGGCGCAGATCATCGCCGAGCATGCGGGTCTCGACGAGCCTGAGTTCGAAACGCTGTGTCATGTCGTCGATGTGCAGGCCATCGAACAGCGGACGCGCTTCGGCGCCCAGCAGCAGCGTCGCCATGTACAGCAGCACTTCATCGACCAGGCCATCGCGCAGCAGCGCGCCCGCGAGCGTGGCGCCGGCTTCCACCTGCACCTCGTTCACGCCCAGCTCGGCCAGGCGCTTGAGCACCGCGGACAGGTCCAGCTGGCCGCCGCGCATCGGCGCGACCGCATGCGAGGCCGTGAAGCCACGCGGCACCTTGGCGTCGGGCGCGTGGAAATACAGGGTCGGCGCATCGCCGGCGCGCACATGGTCGCGGGCAACGGTGGCCAAGCCGGGATCGAGCACCACGCGCATCGGCGGCACGAAGGCGATGCCCTCGCCGGCCGTGTCGTCATCGAAGCGCACGGTCAGGCGCGGATCGTCGGCCAGCACGGTGCCCGCGCCGGTGAGGATGGCGCCGGCGCGCGCGCGCCAATGCATCACGTCGCGGCGCGACGCCTCGCCGCTGATCCACTTGGAATCCTTGTTCGCCAGCGCGGTGCGCCCATCGAGGCTGGTCGCCAGCTTGACCCGCACCCACGGCCGGCCGCGTTCCAGACGCGAGAGATAGCCGCGATTGAGCCGGCGCGCGTCCGCCGCCATCAGGCCGTGTTCGACCGTCAGGCCGGCCGCGCGCAGGCGCTCGAAACCGGCACCGTCGACCTGCGCGAAGGGGTCGCGCATCGCCGCGACCACGCGCGACACACCGGCCGCGACCAATGCATCGCAGCAGGGCGGCGTGCGCCCGTGATGCGCGCAGGGTTCCAGCGTGACGTAGGCGGTGGCGCCACGCGCGCGTTCGCCCGCCGCCTGCAGCGCGAACACTTCGGCGTGCGGCTCGCCGGCACGCTGGTGCCAGCCCTCGCCGACCACCTCGTCGCCCTGCGCGATCACGCAGCCGACCATCGGGTTGGGCTTGGTGGTGTAGGCGCCGCGCTCGGCCAGGCGCAGGGCGCGCGCCATCATCGCGTGGTCGGTGGTGGTGAACGCCGCAGTGTCATTCACGGACATATCGTCACTCGCTTCTCGCCGTCAGTCCGGCCGACATGCGCGCATCGCGAAAGCCTGCTCACGATTTCTTCTTGCCGTCC
>SCUG01000431.1 GCA_004297645.1 Saprospiraceae bacterium
CGGGTAATCGGGATGCAGCCAGAACCAAATAGGCTTAGTACAAATAGTGAGGGCAATGAATTTCGATGGTTAGATACTACACTAACACTTGACATTGTGTGCCCCGGCGCCGCCTCCGGCAGTGCCGGGGGGAGGGGATATTGGGGGCTTCGCCCCCAAACCCCAAAGCCTGCGAAGCCAACGCCAAATACCCGGGATGGACAAAACCTAACGCTCGACAGTATAGTAATGACCAAAAAATATCTTCCCGATTTCTGCCAGCCTTCGGCTGGCAGAAATCGGGAAGATATTTTTTAAACGTTACTTAATGAAAATGCAATCCTATTTCGAGTGTGTGTATGATGTGGTCAGGCGGGTCCCATATGGGCGTGTCACGACTTACGGCGCCATAGCCAACTACCTGGCACTGGGTTCAGCACGCATGGTGGGCTGGGCGCTGAACCACTGCTTCAAAGGCAACGGTGTACCGGCTCACCGGGTGGTTAACAGGAATGGCGAATTGTCTGGAAGAAACCACTGGCCCACCCCCACCATGATGCAGGAAATGTTGGAAAACGAAGGCATCCCTGTTGCCAATGACCAGGTCCAGAATTTTGATAAGTTCTTTTGGGATCCCGCGGAGTTGGGTGAATGACACCTCAAAAAGAAAAGCCCCGCCGAATTATCTTGGCGGGGCTTTTCATGCGCTATCTCCCGATTATTCTGTCCCTTTCAGCGACTTGTAATATTCTTCCACAAGGCTTTTGTAATAAGGTTTCAATGACGGTGACACAGTTTTGAACAACTCAATTTCAGCCTCCCGTTTTTTGATGTATTCTTCTAAGGACGGCGGTAGCTTACGCTCTTGTTGGGCCGCTGTTTCCGATTTGCGCTTAGTGTCGTACTCTTGTTGACGTTCGGCCCTTTCGTGCTCAAGGAGGCGATTCAGGATGCCTTGCTGGCGCTTGAGCATTTCATTGGTCAGGTGCTTATTCACCAGTTCCGTTTCTATTTTATTCATCTGATCCATGATCTGCTCCAGTTCTTTGTCGCCCTGCCCTTGTTCTTGAAGTTTTTTTTGCTTCTCACGGAGCGCCTTTCGCAAAGCGGCCTGCCTGGCAGCCATTTCGGCAAATTCTTTGGAAGTGCCACCGTTGCCATTTTCCTGACCTTGTTTCATCTTTTGCATCCCCTCGTTCAGCTTTTGTTGCCCTTCCGAAATCTTATCCTTTGGCGACTGGCCTTGCGAACCGGTGCCGCCGGGATTGCTGCACATTTGGCTGCCTGCCATCATACCTGACATTTGCTGCTGCATTTGCTGCATCACTTCGCTGAGCATGAGTGCCAGGTCGTTCAGGTTTTTCATGGCCCGTTGTTGCTGCTCTCCCGCCTGGGGCTTTTGGCGCTCTTCGAGGTGGTCGAGACTGCGGCGCATGTTGTCTTTAATATCGCCGGCCTTATCGGTGATGAAACCCTCCATTTGTATGACGCGCTTGGCTAAGGCGTACAGACTGTCTTCCACGACCTTAAAATCATCTTGTATCTTTTTTTGGTCTTTTGTCAGCGTCACATAGCGAGGCGTATTGATTTCGACTGGCAAAAATTGATTCATCAGATCCTCTTGGGAAAAGGAGAGGGTGACGATGTTTTCGAGCAATTGGCGCAGCGCTTTCATGTCCAACTCTAATTGTTCCATTTGTTGCTGTTGCATTTGCATGGACATGTTGTTGGCCATTTCCTTCATCTTTTTGGAAGCGCTTTTTTGCTTGCGGCTGGCCTTCTGGTTTTGACTCTGTTGAATGTTTTTCTTGCTGTCGTTGAGGTCCTCTTTGATGTCTTCCCGCTCCTCCTTTTGGTCGTCGAATTCCTTTTTATTCTGCATCTCCTCGTTTTTCTTTTCGAGGTCCTCCATTTTCTTTTCAATGTCTTCGAACTTCTTGTTTATCTCCTCTTGCTTTTTCTCCAGATCATCCTGCGACTTTGGCTGTTGCTCATCTTTTGCCTGTTGCCCTTCCTGACTATCCTGCTTGTTGCCGTTCTGCTTTTCGGAAGCTTTTTCGTCCTTTTTGTCGCTTGCATTTTTCTCGTCCGTCTTTTCGCTGCTGGCTTTCTGCTCATCATCTTTGGTTTTAGCCTGATCCTTTTCGGAGGCCTTTTCCGTTTCAGCGGCAAGTTTTTCCTGCTCCTTAGCCAGCTCTTCCAGCTTGTCGATGGTTTGCTGCGTCAGGTATTCAAACTCTAATTGTTTGAACAGTTCGAGCATGCGGTCCAACTCATTTTGCATTTGTTCATCACCGGACTGCATGTCTTTCATCATCTCCAGCGCCTTGTCTTTATCCATTTCTTGCAACAGGTCCTCGATTTTCTTCATCAGGTCCTTCATTTCGTCGCTCACCACATCCTTCATCAAATCCTGGAGTTGCTCCTGTTTATCCTGCATGCTTTGCTCGGGTTGGGAATATTCTTCCTGATTCTTCTGGTTTTCATCCAAAGCCTGTTTCGCTTCATCAATCTGTTTTTCCAATTCTTTTTGGCGGTCGAGCAATTTTTCCAGCTCTTTGCGGGTCTGCCAATCCATATCATTTTGCTGCAACACCTTATCGTGCAGCTTCTTCATGTCCTCTTGTACTTTTTTGCTCTCTTTGAGTGCATCTTTAAGTTTGTCTTTAATGGCCTGATTATTTTGCTCAGCCATATCCTCAAACTCTTCCAGTGTCGGCATGGAATAAACCATGAGTGTGGTGCGGGAAGATTTGCTGCCGTTGACCCCGTCGTTGTCGAAGGCCTCGAAATAATAGGTCACTTCATCTCCTGGCTTCAGGGCAAGTTCACTCAAGTCAAAAATATGATGGTACTGAATGGCCTTACCTTCCGGTTTTTTCAATTTTATGGTTTGCAGCGTGCCCTCATGGCCATTGCGTTTTATGCGGTAGTGAAAGGCGAGACTCAGCAATCCGTAATCATCGCTTGCGTCGCCCACGAAATAGAGCAGTTTTGTGTTCGTGCTGTCGCGAAATTCTTCCGCATTAATGGAGGGATACAAGTCGGGGATGACTGTGATGGAATAGCTCACTGAATCGGCATTCGGCAAGTTTTCGTTAGAAATAAAGAGCCGGTAAGCTTCATCCTTCAAGGCTCTCTTTTTAAAAGTGAACAACTCATCTGAAAACCGCTTTGCCTGCACCAAGTCCTGCTCGTTGCCGAAGCGGAGGGAGATATCGCCAGTATTTTCAGCACTGAAAACCCAATTGATATTTGTGCCCGCGGGAACGACCAGGTCGCCGATGCTTTTCAATTCTTCATCTTTGCGGCCTGTATAGCCGGGGAAGTCGAGCTTTACGTCGAAGCTGGTGATGTTCGGCTTTTTTAGCACTTCCAGCGTATAATTCCTCGAGGTAATGCCGCTGGAAAAAAAGTTGAACTCAGTGTTTTTTTGCACATTACTGAAATGGTAACTGAACACGCCGGCGCCAGTTTTTGTCAGCCGGTACTGTATATTGTCCACGTTGATAAACGCCTCATCCGGAAGCACTTCACCCTCCACTCTGACGGTGAGGGGAAACTCTCCATATTGCACTACTTTCAGGTCTTCTTCCAAAATGAAATGAAAGGGAGCTGGTTTTTCAAATTCTTTATTGTATTTGATGAGCCTGGCCGTGCTATCCGTAATCAGGCTTGGTGCAGCAAACAGCAAAATAATGAGCAACAACAGGGGCGGCAGGGTATAACGCAGGTATTTCCGGTTTTGCCCTAAATCAATGGCGTTGCGAAAAGGCACAGGGCGGATCTCTTCCGATTTTTGGTTGATGCTGGCTAAAATTAATTCTCTGCTGATGGCCGTATCTGCCTGGCTGTTCAGTTGCAATACGTTGAGCAGCTTGTCTTTTACTCCCGAAAAATGTTCGCCTACGATGCGGGCCGCCTGCTCGTGTGAAATGATCTTACCGAGCTTGAAATAATGGAACACCGGCGTCCATACCCAGGCGAACAATGCCACGGCCGACACCCCCACAAAGGACCAAAACAATCCCTCGCGCACTCCAGGTGCGAAATAAAAATGGTACTCTAAGAAATTGAGGCCAAGAAACAGCACCAGCAGAAGTGCCAGGCTGTACAACCCTCCCCTTATGAGCTGATTGACGTAATATTTCCGAATAAACTGGTCGAGCTTCTCAATGAGTAACTGATAATTATCTTTCGTCGTCATGAGGTGGTTGTTGATAAATTTAAACTTATAAACCGGCAAAGGCCCATTCTTCTTGTTTCATGTGGTGCAAATTTTTGACCACATCCCGAAAAGCCAGCCATTTGAACACAAAAGCAAACCCCGTTGTTGCAAAGCCGGAAAATTAGCAAGTTGGGGACAGCCTTCGTTTTAAAGAACTGTTAATAAAGTGACGGTTGCTTGTAGCCATCATCTAAATGTTGCCGCTCTGGCTGGCGAACTGAAAACGGCATTTTAGCTATCTTCGTTACAGCTTTGACACAAATTCGTTTCTACCATTACAATTTATCCGTCTAATTCTTCAATTATGAAACATTACTTTCTTCTGTTCTCCCTGCTCTCATTCCTGTTGTTGCCGCAATCCGGCCAGAGCCAGGTTTATCAAAGCGACGAAAATATGTCGCAAGGTACCAACCCCGCACTCGTGGTCGAAATCGAAGTGCCGGATTCAAAGCTCGTTGAAAATGTGTGGAAGGATTTTATGAAAAGCTACGGAGGCAAAACCAAAAAGTCAAAAAACGGGGAATGGCTGACCACCGGAGCCGATATCGTGGGAGTAAACGGGGTGGCCCCCATGAGTATTTATGCCAAAACGAGTTCCGGCTCCGACGGCAATGTGCAGCATACCGTTTGGTTCGACCGAGGCGACTCCTATCTGGAATCAGACCAGAAAAAAGAATACGAAGAAGCCGAAAAGATGCTTCTTGCTTTTGCCCAGGAATGCAAAATCGAAAATACCTCCCGGGAGTTGTCTGCCGCTGAAAAGAAATTGCGCTCCTTAGAAAATGACGCCAGCCGCCTCATTCGCCAGAATGAGGGCTATCACAAGGATATTGAACAAGCCGAAAAACGCATTGAGCAGGCCAAAGAAGATATTGCTAAAAACGAGGAGCAGCAGGCAGATACCGCCGAAAAAGTTAGCCTCCAAAAGGAACTGCTGGAAGAAATCAAGCAGCGGCTGAAAGACCTGAAAAAGAATTGAGAACTCACTTCTGAACATTCGCCCAATCCGTATAACTGGCGTTCCCACAGCGCCAAAAAGAAGCGGCGGCACTTTTCTGAAAAGTGCCGCCGCTTTCAAAATGCGTGAAGTTTAAACGAACCTACTTCGCCACCACCAATCGTTTCGTCAGCCAATACCCTGCAAGCAAGCGGCCAGGCGTGACACCCTCACTCCACCGCCCACTTCAACACCCTCGCTGCCCCGTCCCCGTTTTTCACCGCCACCCAATACACGCCCGGCAGCATCCCGGTAGCTGCCGGAAGTGGCAATTCCCGCCGGGATTCGCCCGCTGCCGTGAAGGCTTTTTTTGAAAAAACCACCCGCCCCAAACCGTCGTAAACCTCCACCGTCAGCACCTGCGGTTGGGTCAATTCTAACCAAAGTTCTGCGCCGCCGGCCCCACTGGGGTTCGGCACGATGACCGC
>SCUG01000432.1 GCA_004297645.1 Saprospiraceae bacterium
TAAAGGAGTTCATCATCAAGGGCTTTGTGCTCGACGATGAGCGCCTCAAACAGGGCAAGCACTTGGGCAAGGGCTATTTCGAGGAGTTGCTCGAACGCATACGGGAAATCCGGGCGGGCGAGCGGCGTTTTTACCAAAAAATCACGGACATCTACGCCGAGTGCAGCATTGACTACGACCCGAAGTCGGAACTGACCCAGACCTTCTACAAAACGGTGCAGAACAAACTGGAATGGGCCATCACCGGGATGACCGCCGCCGAAATCATTGCCAGCAGGGCAGACGCCGACAAGCCCAATATGGGCCTGACCAACTGGAAAAAGTCGCCATCCGGCAAAACCCTGAAAAGCGATGTTTCCATTGCAAAGAACTACCTCGATAAACCGGGACTAAAGGCACTGAACCGCATCGTGACCATGTACCTCGACTATGCCGAAAACCAAGCGGAGCTGCAACGGGCGATGTACATGCGGGATTGGGTGGGGAAATTAGATGCCTTCCTGAAGTTCAACGAGTACGATGTGCTGACCAATGCAGGAACCGTATCGGCAGAGGTGGCTATGACCTTGGCAGAAGCGGCTTACCAAAAATACAGGCTGGTACAGGACGAGCAGTATGAATCAGATTTTGACAAAGCAGCTAAAAAACTGCTGGGCAAGGGCGGCAAAAGAAAAAGCTGACCGAAAATCAATAACAGGAACAGGAGGAAAAAGCGATACGATTGCTTTGAGCAATCACATCGCTTAGACGCAAGAAACATGAAATTCAAATTCGACCACCACCAGGATTTTCAACTCGAGGCCATCAACGCCATTGCCGGCCTGTTCGCCGGGCAGCCCCGTGAGGAGGACATTATCCGGTACGGTTTGCAGCGACGTAATTCGTGATGACTCAAAAGACAGAAAATGGCAAAAACATATATCTACCGGATTATCCACCACAAAAACCTGCCGTTCATCCTGCAAAACGGTATGCACTCCGCCCATTCACCGCTCAAAGACCCAAATTACATTAACATCGGGCACACCACACTCATTCAACGAAGAGACAAACGACAGGTACCTGTTAGTCCGCATGGTTGCCTGGCAGATTATGTTCCGTTCTACTTTACCAAAAAACCTCCTATGCTGTTGCTTATCAAAAATAATAAAGTGATTGGTTTTGAAGGCAGCCAGGAAGACATCATTTATTTAGTCAGCACCGTTGAAAAAGCGGTGGAACTCCAATTGCCCTTCGTTTTTACAGACCGCCACGCCGTCTTGGAACATACGGCTTTTTTCAACAACGGATCGGATTTGCCTAAAATTGATTGGGGCATTATCCATGAAAACTATTGGGCAAACACGGAAAGCGACAACCAGCGAAAGGAAAGAAAACAGGCGGAATTTTTAATTCATCGCCATGCACCGGCAGCGTCCATGCTCGGCATTGTATGTGCCAATGAATCTACCTTGGCAGAGGTAAATGAAATGCTGGCAACGGCGAACTCTGCCCTGCAAGCCATTATACGGAAAGACTTTTACTATCTTTGAGTCATGATAAAACCCACAAGCGGAAACATTTTGGAAGCCAAAACCGAAGCCTTGGTCAACACCGTCAACACCGTTGGCGTGATGGGCAAGGGTATTGCCCTTCAGTTCAAAGAGAAGTTTCCAAAAAATTTCGAGTTGTACCGCAAAGCCTTTGAGCGGGGTGAACTGAAGGTCGGTAAGATGCTGGTCACCGACCTCGGCACTTTTGAAAACCCCCGCTATCTCATCAATTTTCCGACAAAAGCGCATTGGCGGGAGCGCTCCCGCTATGAATACGTGACGGAAGGGTTGTCAGACCTCGTAAACGTCATCCGCAACCAGCATATCCGTTCCATTGCCATTCCACCGCTTGGCTGCGGCAATGGCGGGCTGGATTGGACAAAGGTGAAACAACTCATCACTGATGCCCTGGAGCCACTGCCTGATATAGAAGTATTGCTGTTCGAACCCGCAGGCGCACCCTTTGTGCATACGAAGACCTCCAATGGCAAGCTCACCCCGGCAAGGGCGATGGTGATTTCCCTTGCCATGCGCTATGTCGAGTTGGGCTACGAGCTGACCCTGCTTGAAATCCAGAAACTGGCGTATTTTCTCCAGCGCTTCGGCGAAAGGGATTCGCTCCGGCTGAGTTTCCAGAAACACCATTACGGGCCTTACGCC
>SCUG01000433.1 GCA_004297645.1 Saprospiraceae bacterium
TCACGGTGGACGTGGGGAATGCGGCGGGGGAGGAGCAGGCCGTGCCGTTCCGGGCGGTGATAATACCGAACCCTTCGGGGCAGGGGCAGGGCGCCCAATTGTGGATTGACACGGAAAGCTATCAGGCACTGTACCTGAAAGTTTTCGACGTGAATGGCCGCTTATTGTCGGAGGAGGCTTTTCATGGCACGCCGGGCCGGACTGTCCGGGATTTGCCGCCAGTGCTGGCTTTGGGCGTCTATTCTGTCGTGATTACCGATGCGGGGGGAGGGCTGTTGGCCTTGAAATGGGTGATACTATGATTGGGCGTTTTTCGCCAGCCCCTCCAAATATGCTATTAGCAGCCGCACGCCGAAAGCAGTGGCGCTTTTTTGCGAAGCAAATTCTGAATCGCACATGGCCATGCCGGCGATGTCGAGATGCGCCCATGCCGGGTGGCTTTCGATGAATTCTTCGAGGAATTTAGCTGCTGAGATGGCTCCGGCAGCGGGCAAGCCGCTGAAGTTTTTCACGTCTGCCACGTCGGACTTAACCTCCTTTTTGTAATCGTCCCAGAGGGGGAGGGGCCACAGGCGTTCGCCGGTTGCCTGGCCGGCGCTCAGCAGTTGGCTGGTCAGCTCGTCGTTGTTGGAAAACAGACCGCCGGCATAGGTACCGAAGGTGCGGATGCAGGAGCCGGTGAGGGTGGCTAAGTCTATGAGCACATCGGGTTTGAACTGCCGCACGGCATAGGCCAGGCCGTCGGCGAGCACGAGACGGCCTTCGGCATCGGTGTCTATGACTTCGATGGTTTTGCCGAGGTACGAGCCGATGACGTCGCCGGGTTTTACAGACAGGGCATCCACGGAATTGTCGGTGGAGGGGACGATGCCGGTGAGGTGGACGGGGAGTTGCAGTTTTGCGGCCATCTCCATCGTACCCATGACGGCGGCGGCACCGCCCATATCCGATTTCATAAGGTGCATATTGCTGGAGGGCTTGATGGACAGCCCCCCGGTGTCGAAGGTGACGCCTTTTCCCACCAATCCTACTTTCTTCACGGCCTTCCCATTTTTAGGTTTGTACTCCATGACGATAAAAGTTGGCGGGTTTTCGCTGCCCCGGTTCACGGCGAGCAGGGCGTGCAGGCCCAGCGATTCAATTTCTTTTTTGTTAAAAATTTTTACCGAATAGCCGTATTTCTTGCCGGAGCGGGTTGCCCAGTCCGCCAGGGTTTGTGGGGTTTTCTTGTTGGCAGGGGCGTTTACGAGGTCAAAGAGTTCCAGTTGAGTTTGGGCTATCGCCTTGCCTTTGGCGGCAGCCGCCGAGGCAGCCTGTTTGTATTTTTTATTTACAAAAATTTCAATCCGGGCGCCGGCAACATTGAGCGTGGTCGCTTTTTTCTCTTCGGTTTTGTACAACCCTATTTCATAAAAGCCGAGCAAGCTGCCGTTCACGGCAGCTTCCACCCAAAGAGATGGGTCAGCGGGAGCGTTTTCATGCAAAAAGCTGATGCCGATGGTAGCTGGAAGGTTGGATTTGCGCTTGAAAATGAAGGAGCGGAAAGCATTCAGCACGTCCATCGAGCTGGTTTTTTCACCTAAGCCGAGTAAAAAAATGCGCTTGTTCTCGTGGTTTTCAGTGAAATACAGCAGGTGGACATCCTTTAAGCCAGCCTTGAAATCAGCCTGAAGAAGGCTTGTGGAAATTTTAGTTTTTTTTGCCAGCAGGGATAGTACCTTTTCCAGGTTTTCCCGGTTAGCCACCGGGACAAGGAGCACCTCAGGCGAAATTTCTATTTTATTTTGAATGATAATTTTCATGACTTACATCTTTTCAGCG
>SCUG01000434.1 GCA_004297645.1 Saprospiraceae bacterium
ACCAAATCGCTGCCGAAGGAATTTTTAGAAGAGGAGGAAGACTCCTCAGACGGCAACCTGCTTTTATAGATGCTATTTGAATAAATGCCCGAAATGATGGCACCCATTAGCTGCTTACGCACCTCCTGAAAGTTAGCCATTGAATTTATCTCTTTCCCACCCAAATTTCTGTTTTGCACGCCATAACGAATGCGCTTATCTGCACATTCATTTTCTTACCTCAAAACCCGGCTTGACCACTTTGGCTTCTTATTTGCTATTTTGACAATGTGTATAGGCCGGAATGGCCGGCCTTCATTTACTTATTTTCCCAAACGAGTTACTAATCATGAGAAGATTGAGCATCCTCCCTTTTTTGTTTATCACCCAATTGCTGCCGGCTCAGTATTACGAAGCCGGGAGTTACCTTGGGATTTCCAATTACCTCGGCGATTTGAGCGAACAACGGCTGGTTCCTGAAGAGTCCGGACTTCTTCTTGGAATCTACGGTAAGTACAATTTCTCACCGTACATTTCCGTGAAAACTTCTCTGACAAAGGGCCAAATTAGTGGTTCTGACAAAAATGCCAAAACGCAGTTGAACCGACAACGAAACCTCAACTTCCGCTCTAACATTCTCGAATTGGCCTCCACGGTTGAGCTAAATATTTCCCCCTACAACATCCGCGACAACAAAGCCGGAGTGCCTTATATTTTTGCGGGATTGGCAGTTACCAATTTTAACCCGCAGGCACAAATGAGGGGGACATGGTACGATTTGCATCCCCTGCAAACAGAAGGCAAAAGCTATAGCCGCACCACCGTGGCCCTGCCTTTTGGCCTGGGTTTGAAGTTCAATCTGTCTTACAAAGTCAATTTCGGTTTTGAGTTAGGAGCTCGCAAAACGTTTTCGGATTATCTTGACGACGTGAGCTCTTATTATCCCGACATTTACTCGTTGCGCAGCTATGCCCCGGCGACGGCGGCACTTTCGTTCCGCACCCCTGAATTGACGGGTGAATTTGGGGAAAACCCGGTTGGAAGCAGCCGCGGCGACACCGGAAACAAAGACTGGTATTTTTTTGCGGGCGTTAATTTTTCTGTCAACCTCACCGACAAATACGGCATTGACTTCGACCCGGAATACGCGGTTTTTAAGGAGCACTTGAAAAAAGAAAAGGCGGACAAGAAAAATAGAGTAGATAAACGGCACAAAAAGGCCAAATACCAGAAAAAACTCCGGCTGAAGAAAAAGAAGAATGAACTACAGCCCGTGGTGAAGAAAAGGTTGAAATAAAAAAAGGTGCGGAATTGTTCCGCACCTTTTTTTTTAGTTTGAACCCAGCCCCTCCACCAGACCTATTCACATGCTTTCAATGCCACCCGAACATCCACATGCTTGATGGTATTGAAGTCGTTGCCCCAGGCTTTATTGATGAAGTTTAGGACATTGGTAATTTCAAATTCAGTCAGCAAAGGGATGCCTGCCATTTCAGTATTGAACTCCTTTCCATTCACAACGAGTCTGCCTTTTATGCCTCGGCGAATGAGGCATGGCAAGGAATCGGGGTGCTCCCGCACAAAGTCCGAATTGGCCAAAGGCGGGATGAGCGTTTCCAGCCCGGTTCCATCATCCATGTGACAGTTGGCGCAAAAATTTCCATACAGGAATTCGCCTTGATTATACGGGTTTTTATCGCAGCCAAACAGTAGAAACCCAAAGACGAGGCAGCAAGCCAAAACGCTATTTTTCATCTAACAAAAGTTGTATGTCTCCCATAAACCGATCCACATCGCCGGGGTCTGTGCCATTGCAGAAGGAGCGAATATGCCTGTTTTTGTCCACCAAAATCAGCCTGCCGCTGTGGTCAAAACCACCGCTGGAATCCGGGTCCTTCAATGCGACACTAAAATAGTCGCCGGCAATATCGTAAATGGCATCTTCGTCGCCGGTAACGAAATGCCATTTGGAGGAAATGGCATTGAGATTATGGGCGTATCTGCGCAAGGCTGCTACCGTATCGCGTTCCGGATCAACGGTATGTGCAAGTAGCAACAACCCGTCATTTGTGTCAAAACGCTCGTAAATGCGCAACATTTGCTTTGTAGTTTTCGGGCAGATGGTAGGGCAATGGATGAAGAAAAAATCGGCGACGTAAGCCTTGCCTGCAAAGGTCGCGTTGGTGACCACATTGCTGTCCTGGTCTATGAATGAAAAATCGGGGATGGTATGATACACCTTATCGCA
>SCUG01000435.1 GCA_004297645.1 Saprospiraceae bacterium
TTGTCAGAGATTTCTTCCAGGAATTCGTCCCCTTTTTCCACATAAACATGGCAGGTGCTGCATGCACAAACGCCGCCGCAATTGTGGTTGAGGTGGATATTATTTTCCCCGGCAACTTCGAGAATTGAAACCTCGGATTCGACATTTTCGACCGTTACCGGGGCGATGTTCTTGTCTTCAAAAGTGAATTTTACTGTTGCCATTATTTTTACTGTTGCCAGTATTTTTACAGACCGCAAATGTAGATTTTACCAAACACTAAAACATGTTTGGCTGCAAAAAGTAAATACCGCTGGAGAAAATGCCGGAAATACAGTTTGCAGCGGCTTTTCTTTTGCAGGATGCAGCCCTGAAAATCCAAGAGACAGTGTGCACGGCGGCCTGCTTTTCATCCGGAATTTTGCTCTATATTTGCCGCCATGACAGAAAAAATTCTCATTCTCGATTTTGGCTCCCAGTACACGCAACTCATAGCCCGCCGCGTCAGGGAGTTGAACACTTTTTGTGAAATCGTGCCTTTCAATAAAGTACCCGAATTGGATGACTCCACCAAAGCCGTGATATTGTCGGGTAGCCCCTTTTCTGTGCGAGAAGAAAACGCCTTAAAACCTGATTTGGATAAAATCATTGGGAAACGGCCTGTGCTGGGCATTTGCTATGGCGCCCAACTAATAGCCCACCAATATGGCGGGCATGTTCAGCGCAGCGACAAGCGTGAATATGGCAAAGCCAATCTGAGCAAATTTCACCTCCCTTGTCCTTTATTACACGGTGTGCCGTTGGGGTCGCAGGTGTGGATGTCGCACGGTGATACCATCATGGAATTGCCTACAGATTTTGAGTTGACAGCAAGTACCGAAACTGTGGAGGTGGCGGCCTATTGCTCTAAGAAAGGCGCTTTCGATGCTCCCGTTTATTGTATCCAGTTTCATCCCGAAGTTTATCACACCTTGGATGGCCTCAACATTCTCCGAAATTTTGTCAATGGAATAGCCGGTTGTCACGGGGAGTGGACGCCCGCACATTTCGTGGAAGAAACGGTTCAAAAATTAAAAGCTCAGGTGGGGCACGAAAAAGTATTGATGGGCCTTTCGGGAGGTGTGGATTCAACAGTGGCGGCGGAATTGCTCCACCGTGCCGTGGGCAGCAGGCTCCTTTGTTTTTTTGTGGACAACGGCCTGCTGCGAAAAGGGGAGTTTGAAGAAGTTTTATTGTCGTATAAGAGTATGGGTCTCAATGTCGCCGGGATTGATGCAAGAGCAAGATTTTACCGGGAGCTAACTGGCATTAGCGATCCGGAGAAAAAAAGAAAAGTCATAGGCAAGGCATTCATCGAAGTGTTCGAAGAAGAAGCCCGGAACATTAAGGGCATTACCTGGTTAGGGCAGGGCACCATCTATCCCGATGTTATCGAGAGTGTATCCGTTCATGGGCCTTCTGTGACCATAAAATCCCACCATAACGTGGGTGGGTTGCCCGATGTATTGAAGTTGAAAATTGTGGAGCCGCTCAGG
>SCUG01000436.1 GCA_004297645.1 Saprospiraceae bacterium
GGAACCTGGGAAAGGAAGTACTTTCTATTTTACCATGCCCATCCAGGAGATTAAACTCAACGATGCACCAGCGAAAAATGGCCATGCGGCCATTGAAAAGAGATTAACATCCGTGGAGGTTTTGAGGGCGGCTGTCCGGTAGATTTTATTGGCGAGAAAGGGTTTGATGGCCCATTAGGAGGGCTATTTTGGTGAAGCAAACCTTGAGCAATCGTCACCCTGCCGGACACCGCCATCCACGCTTCCATGCCACCAGCCAGGTTTTTCACACCCGTGAAACAAAAGAGCTTGTTTGGAGTGCCGGGGTTCCGCCCTGTACTCATAGTTCTTCCTCTCCTTGCAGCGCCAGAACCAAATGATTTCCAAAGGGTGATGTGCTTGGAATTGACAGCACTTTAGCGGCTGACCACCTTAATTCACTAACCTGGCAAAGCCAGCACTAAATGAGTTCAATGGCTTTTTCTGCCAAAAAAAGCACGAATTTCAAAGGTTAGATACTACGTTTCCCCGTCGCTGCGCCGGAAAAAAGCCGCCAAAGATAGGATGGCACTTGCGCCTTCAGCGCAATAATTAAAATTTGAACGCAAGGACGCAAGGAACGAAATACAACTCTGCGTCCTTGCGTCCTTGCGTCCTTGCGTTCAATTATCTCAGCGTTCAATTATTTCGTCACGTTTTTCTCAAATGATATTTGATGGAGCCGCTGCGTGCCGCAACTTGTCTGACTTGACTTTGGCTGACTACTAACCTGGCGAAACCAGCACAAGCGGGACACCGGGCGGCAGGGGAAAATTACCGGCAATTTGTTGGTCTTGAATTGCGCATAAGCGCCTAAATCCAGTTTAATCTTTCCAGATTTCCTCCACTTTTATCAAATCCTGGATGGAAGACCAATCGTTGCCGTACTTGTGCCAGCTTAATTCTACGGGCAGCGGGAAATCGAGTTCACTGCTGAAATCAATGTCCGTTTTACCCGGCACCTCAAGAAATCGCAAGGTGTCGCCCCCAACTTCGATAAACCAACCCCCGCAATAAGGGCTTGCACATTCCCGGTAATCAATGCCTATAATTGTTCCATCGTCCAATTCAGAGGCATCTTCATGTTCTTTGCAACACGAGATGAATGCGAACATCAGAAGCAAAAAGGGAAATGTCTTTTTCATAAAATCAGGTTAATAAAGACAAAGACACACATTGCAAACAAAGGGTTGGGGTTTTAAATTTACACCCATTCGTCACCGGGAAGTCCCGCCAGGGCTGAAGTCCGTCACCGATAGTTGACGGTATCATTGGCCGGCTTTCAGCCCAATTTTCAAACAATGATTCTATTTCGTCAAAAATATTTTCTGCTGCTGTACCTCGCCAGTTTTCACACTTTCGATGCGCAGAAAATACACTCCGCCCGGCAGATTGCCGAGGGAAATTTCAGGGCCTAATGCAGCGCGGCCCACCAATTGCCCCACTTCATTGTAAAGCTCCATTTGGTAATCGCTGAAATCTCCCACTTTTAACCTGATGAACAAGGTTCCCGCCGTGGGGTTTGGGTAAACTTCAACGCCGGAGGTGCCTGCATTTGCCACTTCGCTTGCGCCGGTGCTGGTATTGGTAGCCATGCCGAAGACAGGCCTTATCATCAGCGCTCCCTGCACGCTTGCAGGGAATACTTTCCACTCGCCCGTTATATTGGAGAAATTGCAGCCGCAGGGGTTTTGAATATCGAAACCCACGGGAATGCCGAGTTGTGCGGCAGAGACCTGCTGCCACCCCACAAAGAAATCGCCGGCGGGAATGAAGGTGGGTGTCGCATTGCCAAGGAAATCTTCGAGCCGGTAGGTGGTGAATCCTTGCAGCGTATCGAGCAGGTTGCTGGGGTAAAACGGTTTGAGCAATTCACGCTGATACACTGGTTCCGAATCAAGAGAACCCACCCATACCCTCAGGTTGAAAAGCTGATTCTGCACGTCGCCATTTACAT
>SCUG01000437.1 GCA_004297645.1 Saprospiraceae bacterium
CTGCATGCGCCATCACTGTGATGATGGAGGAGGATGTTTTATTCAAAAACATGTCCGTTTGTGCGGACTTCGAGAGCTTAGATGTCTCATCAAATGGCTTCGACGCAGATGTCAATATTGCGGGTGGCGGTGGTTCCGTTTTTGCCGGTGCCAGTTCGAATTTGCCCAGCCTACCTGCCGGAATGCCAGAATGCCGGCAGCGAACATTCCTCGATATCCAAGGCAACCGGCTTCCGTTATACCTGCTATTCCACAACTTCCTTTTTTACGAAGCGGCCTGAGGGCCATGTCACCGCCTAAGTGGCAGTAATTGAGCCGTTCAGGTTGCAGCCTGAACAATTTACCAAAATATTCAATCACCAAAATATTCTAAAGCCATGAAGAAAATCTTGCTTCTGTCAGGAGCGACCGCTTTGATAGTCACCCTGACTACACTCGGAATTGTAAAGTATTTTGACACCGGAAGCACTAAAAGCCTTAAAATCGAACATGTGGACGGGACTCCCTCTAAAAGCACCATTTATACCCTTGATGAAAATGGGAACCCTACCCCCCTCGATTTTACAGGCGTTTCAGAAAAAGTGATGAAAGCCGTGGTACACATCAAGTCCACGCAAACAATGCCCTTCGCCGGTGGGGGCGATGGCAGCGGGTTCCAGAATCTCCCCGACCCCTTCCGCGATTTCTTTGGCGGCGATGGGCTGCACCGCTTCTTTTACGAATCGCCAGGTCAGCCGCGTAGCGGTAACAGCAAGCCCCCCGTTCAGGTAGGCACAGGTTCAGGTGTCATCATAAATGAGAACGGCTACATCGTCACCAACTACCACGTGGTAGCCGATGCCGAAGATATTGAAATCACATTGCACGACAACCGCACCTTCAAAGCCAAAGTTGCCGGCACCGACCCCGCCACCGACCTTGCATTGTTGCAAATAAAAGCTGATGGTCTGCCCACTCTGCCATTGGTAAACTCCGATGATGTGAAGGTAGGTGAATGGGTGCTCGCCGTTGGCAATCCGTTTAACTTGAATTCGACAGTCACCGCCGGCATTGTGAGCGCCAAAGCTCGCAATATCAATATCAATAAAGAACAGTACGCTGTGGAGTCTTTCATCCAAACCGATGCCGCTATAAATCCAGGCAACAGCGGTGGCGCCCTTGTCAACCTCGACGGTGGGCTGATTGGCATCAACGCTGCCATTGCCAGCGAAACCGGTTCATTTAGCGGTTATGGCTTTGCCATCCCTTCAAATATCGTAAACAAAGTAGTCGAAGATATCCTCAAATTTGGCGTCGTTCAACGCGGAGTACTCGGCGTGATGATCCGCTCGGTGGACGGCAACCTGGCTAAAGACAAAAACCTGGACGTGGTGAAAGGCGTCTATGTGGACAGCCTGCTGGAAAACAGCGCCGCTGGGGCAGCGGGCATCAAACCCGGTGATATCATCCTCGAAGTGGACGGCTCCAAGGTCAACTCCACCCCCGAACTTCAGGAACTCATTGCCCGCAAAAGTCCCGGGGATATGGTGGACGTACAAGTGAACCGAAAAGGAAGTAAAAAAGACTTTACGGTAACACTGAACAATCGCAACGGTAATACCAAACGAATAAGTAAGGAAGACGGCAGCGACCCACTGAGCCTGCTGGGCGTTGAATTCGAAACGCTAAGCGATAAAGAGGCCAAAAAATTGGACATCCCCGGAGGCGTAATAGTAAGAAAACTGCATCCGGGGAAATTGCAACACTCCACACAAATGCGAGAAGGGTTTATCATCACAAAAGTGGATGGACAGTCCGTGGCTTCGAAAGAAGATTTAGAAAAAATCCTGCGCCGGAAATCTGGCGGTGTGATGCTTGAAGGGATTTATGAAGACATCCCCGGCGTGTATTACTACGCCTTCGGCATTGGTTAATTGATTAGCTGGAATCTTTTTTCATAACTAAAAGGGCAGGCTCCGACGCCTGCCCTATTTTTTACTTCATTGCCGCCACCTTCCTGGCGTGTAAAAACTATATGACTATGAACGTTTAGTCCATAATCGTTTAGTATGAAAGGCGATAGTAGTCCCGAAAGGAATCGAACCTTTATCTCAGGTTCCGGAAACCTGCATACTATCCGTTGTACTACGGGACCATTGAATAATAAAGAAAAAATGATAGGAAACATAGTTTCCTCCGCCCGGCCATTCACTTCAAATTTTATTGTACTGGCAAAGTTAAAGACTTTCTAAGCAATCAACGGGAGAATTTTTGATTCCAATTAAGAGTCGCTAAAAATAGATACCATGACGTTTCCCTCTTTTCCCAGTCGAGTAGATTCTGTGACCGTCAATTCCCGACATTTATCAGGTGATCTATAATATTTTGTGAGTGGAGACCCTGTACGATTTGTGCCCACGAAGAAAACTCTCGAATTGCTTCCGAATAAAATAAAAATTCCTCTTATGGTGCAAATTGCTGGGGCTTTTCTAATTTCGCGTTAGAATTTTTAATCTGTTAACCAAAATCAAAAGGACTATGAAAAAGGTGTTCGCATTTATGGCATTAGTGATTGCATTTGCTTCCTGCAACAACTCCGCAAAGTTTAAAGATAGCATCAACGAACTAGCTGGAAAGTGGGACGCGACAACGTCAGCAGTCACCGAATTCTCGCAAATGGTAAAAGGTGCTCAATCCGCTTGGGTTGAATCGTCAAGTTCTATGCAAGTTGCACCAGAAGCAATGACTAAATGGGATGAAACAACCAAGACCAAGTACAATGACTTGCAGGCCGCAGCGCAAACCAACACTGCAAATCTCAGTTCTATTGCCTCCGAATTGGACAGCTTTATGGCCCAATGGGCAGGGAAGAATGACGCCATGCAGGCTTTGAAAGATGGTCTTGCCTCCGGCAAATTGGGCGGTGACACCGAAACCAAAATCGCTGAATTGACGAGCGCTGCCAACGCGGCTGCTACGTCACTTGAGGGTTGGAAAACCAAATACCAAGAAGTCGCCTCCGCCTTGGAGAATTCCAAGCAGATGTTTGCGGATTTCCTGGGGAGTGTCGGCGGCGATTCTTCCACCCGGTAAGTTTGCGTAACAAACCATTAAATTAAAGGCCATTGAGAGACTCACTTTCAATGACCTTTTTTTTTTCCAAATTTT
>SCUG01000438.1 GCA_004297645.1 Saprospiraceae bacterium
ATGTTCATATCCAAAAGACGATGCTTCGTCCGTATGCCAAAACAAATACTTCGCCAATACCCCGAAATTTTAGAAAAAACATGAAAATATATTTACACATGAAATTTCCGGAGGGCGCTATTGATTTTTGCTAAACCTTTTTGATAACTTGAAATCCTTTGTTGTCAAGTCATTGCGTTGGCCATTCGGCTTTATCTAACTAATAAAAGAAAGCCTTCCCAACTATTACGCTGGAAAGGCTCTGAGGATGCACTTTACATCTAAAATTTTGCGCCTGAGTGCGCTTCAAGTCTAATTGTTGTTTACCTCTTCGAATTCAACGTCCGTCACATCGTCCTTTTTCTCCGAAGCATCAGATGATCCGCCAGTATCTTCTTTTGGAGCTTGCTCCGCTTTAGCGCCTGACTGTTGAGACGCCTGGTACATGTCTTGGCTGGCAGCTTGCCAGGCACTGTTAAGGGCCTCAGCAGCCCTGTCAATGCGGGCAATGTCTTCCGATTTGTGAGCTTCTTTCAGATCGGCCAGAGCGGATTCGATGACTGTTTTCTTTTCAGCCGGAATCTTCTCACCGTATTCTTTTAGTTGTTTTTCAGTTTGGAAAATCAGCGAGTCGGCAGAGTTGAGCTTGTCCACGCGTTCGCGGGCCTCGTGGTCGGCATCGGCATTGGCTTGTGCCTCGTTCTTCATGCGCTCGATTTCTTCTTTCGATAATCCGGTGGAAGCTTCAATGCGGATGTTTTGCTGTTTGCCTGTGCCTTTGTCCACTGCCGACACGTTCAAAATGCCATTGGCGTCAATGTCAAATGAAACTTCAACCTGTGGCACGCCGCGAGGTGCCGGGGGGATGCCATCGAGTATGAAACGGCCGACCGAGCGATTGTCTCGGGCCATGGGGCGTTCGCCTTGCAGAATATGAATTTCCACTGACGGTTGGTTGTCGGCGGCGGTAGAATAAATCTTCGATTTCTTGCTGGGGATGGTGGTGTTGGCTTCGATAACTACGTCAAATACGCCACCCATCGTCTCAATACCCAGCGAAAGCGGAGTCACATCGAGCAAAAGCACGTCTTTGGTTTCACCTGTAAGCACCCCGCCCTGAATGGCTGCGCCAACGGCTACCACTTCGTCGGGGTTAACGCTTTTGTTCGGTTTTTTACCGAAAATCTCTTCCACCACTTGTTGGATGCGCGGTATTCGGGTGGAGCCACCCACAAGAATGACTTCGTCAATTTCATTGGCATTGATGCCAGCATCTTTTATAGCCTTGCGGCAAGGCTCTATGGTGCGGCGTACGAGGTCGTCCACGAGTTGTTCGAACTTGGCCCGGCTGAGTTTCAGCACGAGGTGTTTGGGTACGCCGTCCACGGCGGTCACATAGGGCAGGTTGATTTCCGTTTCCGAAGAATTGGAAAGTTCAATCTTGGCCTTTTCGGCGGCGTCTTTGAGGCGCTGCAAAGCCATCGGGTCTTTACGGAGGTCTATGTTTTCCTGCTTTTTGAATTCGTCAGCCATCCAGTCTATGATGTGGCTGTCGAAGTCGTCGCCACCGAGGTAGGTGTCGCCGTTGGTGGATTTCACTTCGAAAACACCTTCACCCAATTCCAGGATGGATATGTCGAAGGTACCACCTCCGAGGTCGTACACGGCGATAGTCAAGTCTTTGGAGCGTTTGTCGAGGCCGTAGGCCAAGGCAGCAGCAGTTGGTTCATTTATGATGCGTCGTACTTTAAGTCCAGCGATTTCACCTGCTTCTTTAGTTGCCTGACGCTGCGAGTCATTGAAATACGCGGGCACAGTGATGACGGCTTCAGTCACTTCGTGTCCAAGGAAGTCTTCGGCTGTTTTTTTCATCTTTTGCAGTATCATGGCGGAGATTTCCTGGGGGGTGTATTTGCGGTCGTCAATTTCGACTCGCACGGTGTCATTGCCACCCTTCGCCACTTTGTAAGAAGTGTGTGTAAGTTCTTTGGAGATTTCTGAGAAGCGGTGGCCCATAAAGCGCTTAATGGAAGAAACTGTCCGTTTGGGGTTAGTGATGGCCTGCCGTTTGGCAGAATCACCGACTTTGCGTTCGCCGTTGTCGAGGAATCCTACTATTGACGGGGTGGTACGTCTGCCTTCATCGTTGGCGATGACCACCGGTTCGTTGCCTTCCATGACAGCTACGCAGGAGTTTGTTGTTCCTAAGTCTATACCTATAATTTTAGCCATGATTTCTGATTTTACTTCAATGAATGATTTTTCAAAATAAAGTGAGATACGCCCATGCCAATCAATGAATATGCCATTGGATGGGAACTGCCGTTTTGGAAGATAATAATAGGAAATGGAAAGCTTGTGTCAGATTTCAATGGTGCATCTGTGACAAAACGGCAGAATTAAGCAGATGAATATGTGGCCACAGCACTGCCACATAATTTTAGGCAGAACTGTACTTTTGCGACAAAACTATTACGGCCATGTTATCAACCATACTCAGCGAACTCAAGCCCAGCGGCACCCGGTTAGTCGCTGTGTCGAAAACCAAACCCACGGAAAGCATCATGGCGTTGTATGAAGAGGGTCAAAGAATATTTGGCGAAAACAGAGTGCAGGAGATCGTACCCAAACACGATACCTTACCCAAAGACATCGAGTGGCATTTCATCGGCCGCCTTCAAATAAACAAGGTAAAATATATCGCTCCATTCATCCGCTGCATCCATTCTGTGGAGAGCCTCAGGCTCCTCGAAGAGATTGAAAAACAAGCCGGGAAAAATGACCGGGTCATTGATTGCTTGCTCCAATTTCACATTTGCGATGAGGCAACCAAAATTGGGATGACCATAGAAGAAGCTGACTTGCTACTCCAGTCCGCTGCGTTGCAGGCTATGGGGCATGTGCGGATAGCCGGCATCATGGGCATGGCCACTTTTACCGATGATGTGGTGCAAATCAGGCAGGAATTCAAGAACTTGAAAGGTATTTTTGAGAGATTGAAAAACCGGTATTTTCAAGACAGCTCCACTTTTCGGGAAATTTCGATGGGAATGTCCGGTGATTACCAAATAGCGATAGAGGAGGGGAGTACCCTCGTACGCATCGGCACATTGTTATTTGGGAAGAGGTAACTCCCCCAAGTTCTTGGCAATCCCCTTTACAATTGCCGAATATCACCCGGCGCTATACTATTTAGAGGCTTACTTTTGG
>SCUG01000439.1 GCA_004297645.1 Saprospiraceae bacterium
TTCTTTATGATTTCACGCTGTTCCTGATTTTTTATTTCATAAAAAATCATAAGAATCAGCGTCCTTCAGCGTCGAAATTATTTCTCTTAACACCCCTAATTCTGAATTCTGAATTCTGAATTTTCAATTTTCAATTCTCTCTGCACTCTTTCCACGATATTTCTCGGTTTCAGGGGTTGTCCGAAAACGTTCGAGAAGCAATCCACATCCACCAAAGTGCGGGCACGCAGCATCATGGCGAGCTGCGAATAGCGGCGGTTGTCGTCATTGATGAGTGGCGCATTGGCATCGTCGCTGTAATTGATTTCAACGGTCATCACCTTTTTGAAACGGCTAAAAATATCTTTCAACCCCGGCTCCATCGGGCTGAGGAAGTGCAGGTGAATGGAAGATGCCTTTAGTCCGAGTTTGCGGGCGCGGTCTATGGCCTCCTCGATGGCGCCGCGGGTAGAACCCCATCCAACCAGCAAAATATCGCCGGACTCATCGCCATAAATTTTTGGTGGTTTCAGCGTGTGGCTGAAAGCTGCCAATTTGCGACTGCGCATTTCGGTGCTTTTTTGGTTGACTTCCGGCAGGTACGACACCTTGCCTTCAGAATTGTGCGTGAGGCCCGTGAGGGTGTACATGCCACCCGCCTGCCCTGGCACGGGGCGCTTGCTGATGCCAGATTGGCCGTCCCAGTCGTAAGGTTTCGTCCCTGTTTTCCACGGACTTTGGTCAATGGGAGGAGCCATCCATCCGGCATTGAGTTTTGGCCGGGTAAATGGCTGCACGCCCGATGCTAAGTTGGTATCCGAAAGCAACACGACTGGTGTGCGGAAAGCCTCGGTAATCTGCCGGGCGAGAATGACAAACTGGAAACATTCCTCGATGGTGGACGGGGCCATGACAATCTTCGGCGCATCGCCGGCCTGCCCGTAGGTGACGGCCAGCAGGTCGCCCTGTTCTCCCTTGGTGGGCATGCCGGTGGAAGGGCCGCCTCTTTGTACGTCAATAATGAGCAGGGGCACTTCGGCCATGACGGCCAGGCCGATAAATTCGGTCTTCAGAGCGAGGCCGGGGCCGGAAGTGACGGTAAGGGCCGTCTTGCCGGAATAGGAGCTGCCGATGGCAAAACCGATGGCAGCGATTTCGTCTTCTGCCTGGTGTACTACGCCGCCTGCTTTCTCGAAGGATTCCGCCAAGGCATGGCTTACCGAGGTGGCGGGGGTGATGGGGTACATCGAGCATACCTCGATGCCGGCCGAGAGTACGCCGAGGGCGAGGGCTTCGTTACCGTTCATCACCACCTGGCCTTCTGGGGCTTTCAGGGGTGGTATCTCAAACTGGAAATCCAGGTTCTTGCCTGCCCATTCGTAGCCGGCGTTCAGCAGTTGGATATTAGAATCAATGACTGCCTGGGGTTTTTTCTTGAAGATGTAGCAGATTTGGTCTTTGGCGATCTGCATATCTCTATTATAAATGTAGCATAGCATGCCGAGCACCCACATGTTTTTGCCGCGTTTGGGGTCGGGCACATATTTGAGGCACTCTTTGGCCATAGGAATTTCGTACACGATGAATCCGAACTTTCTGAAATCCTTAATGGCATTGGCATAGCTTTCCCGGATGGCTGGGTCGTCATGGCCGGCCCACATATTTTCGATGAGAATGATGGTGCCCTTTTTATAAGCATCCTGCTCGATGCGGGAATAGGGGGCCACCTCGTTGAGCGCCACGACAAGGTCCACCTCGTCGCCGCCATTCGTCACTGTATCGGAGCCGATGCGGATGCTGATGCCCGAAGTACCCTGTTTGGTACGGGCGGGTGGTTCGATGTCAGAGGGGATGATTTCTACCGTCCAGACGCCGTTGCCCATTTTGGCGCTGATGGCGCCAAAACTTTGCCCGGCTTTCTGCGCTCCTTCGCCGGAGTCGCTGACGATTTCTACGATATGCTCGGAAAGGATGGTCTGCCCATTGCGAGTGGCAGCAGACTCTTTGACTAAGACTTCGCTTGTGGTTTCCATTCTCAATATGAGAGTTTATTAAATGAAAATATAGCCAGCACAATAGCCCTATGCTATCGCTTCAGCCTTTTTGCACGCTATTTTAAGTAAAAAATCGGGCTAAGATTCACGGATTTGCCACTTTTTTCGATGACTGAAATCACCCTTCCCGTTGAGGAATGTCATGTTTTCGGAGCATAGGATTGGATGTATGCTTCTGGCCGTTAGCTGATGGTCATTGGCTGCTGGTCATTGGTGAGTGGCCGCGCTGTTGCACATGAAGTGAAATCGCACTTTGCACTTGACCGGCCGGAGCAGGTTACTTTTTATTGAAAGTGCAGGGGCACGGAGAACGCTCCGTGCCCCTGCGCGATCTTCAATTTTACAAATTCTCCGCTTGCACTATATTGACCCACTGACCTGGTTGGCGGGCGTTGATAGTGTTGTCGTACATGGCCTCGCAGTTGATGGCGGGCATGAAATAATGGCCCTGATAGGCTGCGTTGAGACGCACCCGGTAAATCTGCCGGGTATTCTTGCGGATGTCAAAATAGGTATAAACCCGGTCGTCGCGGATGTCCACATATTCCGGGATGGTGGTGTTGTTGAATTCCTGGAAATTGTACAGCCGCGCGTTAATGATTTCCCAGCCGGAGGGAAAAATCTGCGACAGGGCCATTTCTTTGAAATCGGTGGCTCTGGTACCAGGATGGGTTACCACGACTTGGGCGATGAAATCCGTACCCTGTGGCAAATTGGAGGGGTCGAGGGATTCACCCTTCGTGGTCTGGTAATTTACCTGAATATGCAGATTGTTGCTGGCGGCAGCCACTGCCTCTCCTGCCAGGGGTTGGCCTGTGAGTATAATGCGGGCATAGAGCACGTTGCCGGATGTGTTTTTCAGAATGACGTGGCGGTTATTCGATTTTTCCACGGGCACCTCTATTTGCATCACCGGGGTGCTGCTGCCGGCATTCACCGTTTGGCCATTGCCTGTGTCGTAAGTGAAGGTGAACTCCTTCGCCGCCGCCGATTTGCCGAGGAATTTGCCGAGGGAGAGTAGAGCGAAGGCGGTTGTTTGGGTGGAGTACCATTTGGTTTCGCTGAGATGCGCTCCAATAGTACGGGCGTTGATGGCGGCGTTGTTTTGGTCTTCCAGCAAGACCTGCGTTTCCAAAATCATGGCTTCATCGCGCAATTCGGAACCGTAAGAATAGCCCAATTCTGTGTAGGGTTGCACCTGCGCGGTGGCGTTTTTTACTATATCTTTTCCGATTTCCTTTTTGCCCGAAAGTGCATAAGCCGCCGCCAGCCGCCAACGCGCCTCGTTGGTGAGATTGGGCAATTCCCGCATGCGGTTCATGGCGCTCAGGTCTGGTTCGCGGGCAAGTGCCAGCGTGTAAAGGCGGTAAGCCTGGTCCAGTTCGGTGAAGCTGAGTTGGGTGCCGCGGGTAGCGGGGTCCCATTGTTTAGCCATTCTCTTCTGAAATTTTACCCAGCGATTCAGCATATTTTCAGAGACCGGGTACCCGGCATTTTTGGCTTCGAGCAGAAAATGGCCGGCATAGTTGGTGCACCAGGCATCGTAGTCATTGCCCGGCCAATAGGAGAAGCCGCCTGCTCCGGACTGGAAGTTTTTCAGTTTTTCAATACCTGCCTCGATGTTGCGCTGTATCCGTTTTTTTTGCGCCTCATTGGGCTTCATCAGTTTATTCACGTAAAGCTGAGGGAACACGGCGGAGGTGGTTTGCTCGATGCAGCCATGCGGGTATTGCAGGAGAAACTCCAGCCGTTCGCCGAGATTTATGGGCGGCATGGCGGAGACTTCCAGGATGCCCGTGTTGGTGCCGATGCTACCCACCGGGTCGAAGGTTTTCGACCAGCTTTTGCCTGGCTGTATGACGGCCGTAAAGACGTTCGTGATGTATGGATTGGGGTTGCGCACATCCAGCTCGATTTCCTGGGTGGCGGTTTCTCCGCCGCCGCGGGCAGTTATTTTAAATTTGGCTATGCCCACGGCATTGCCCACTTTGAGGTCGAAATAGAGAAGGTCTTCGCCGGGCCGCGGAAAACTGAGGTGCTGGCTCACCGGCGCTGCCAGCTTGACCAAGCCGGTGCTTTCGGCCGCGCTGACATCCACGCTTGTCACGCGGCGGTCCATGGCAAATATGCTGACGGGCATCCGCAGCATTTCGCCAGGGCCGAGCACCCGTGGAAGGGTGGCGAGTACCATCAGGGGTTTGCGAACGGGCACCATTTTTTCCACGCTGCCGTATGCTGCATTCCGGCTGGCGGCCACCACCATTACCCGCACCTCGCCGATGTAGTTGGGCATTTTGAAGGTGTGTTTCTTCTTGCCACCGTCGAGGTGGAAAGGCCCGGCATGCATCACCACCGGTTTGAAGCGGTTGGCATTTTTCCGGGCGGGTGGGGCGTTTATTTCGGCGTCGCCGCCAATGCTGAGGATGCGCTCCAACTCACCGCCGTAGGCTCCCAATACGTCGTCGTACACATCCCAGGTTTTTACTCCGAGCGCCTCTCTGGCGTAAAAGGCGGCGTGTGGATCGGGGGTCTTGAAATTGGTCAGTCCGAGCAACCCCTCGTCCACTATGGCGATGGTGTAGGCCATTTCCTTGTTGTTCGCCTCGTTTACTTCCACGGTAAATTCCTGTTCTGGTTTTAGCTCATTGCCCATAGTGATGACAGGCTTGAGGATGGTCTCCGGATTTTCGACATCCACCGCCAAAACGCCATACATGCGAATGGGCAGGTCATTTTGCACCTGTGCATGAGGCTGGATGAGGCTGACGTGGGCGTACACCGTGGGGGACATTTCCGGGGTGGCTTTGAACTTGTAAGTATTGTCGCCTTGTTTGGCATTTTCCCACATGGATTTCAAAACCTTGCTGCCGGTTTCGAGGGTAATGAGCACCCGGCCTTTGTCGCCAGAGGGGATTGTAATTTCGATGTTTTCTCCAACCTTATACTTTTCTTTTCCGGCGGTGAAAGTCATCATGGCGGCTTCTTTTTTCTCTGAAGTGCCGCTTTCTTCATCGAACCAGGGAAAGCCGGCGTTGAAGAAATCGCCGGTGCAGTGCCCGCTTTCCGTATCGCAAACCCTGACCAGGTAGCGCCCCCAGTCGTTCACTTTCACGGGCCAGGCGACGGTGCCGCCGGTGTTGGTCGTCACTTTTTCGGACAGCAAGGCGTTGTAGTGGTTGCTGGAGTTGAACTGGCCCACGTTGTCCTCGCCTTGGTCCCACCACCAGCGCCATTCCACGCGGTACAAGCCGACGCTCAGACTCCGGTTTTTCAGAGGTTTACCGGCGGCATCCACGAGGGCCAGTTTTATCGAATTTTCTGCATTTATTTCGAAGCGCTTTTCCCCGTATTTGTCTGCTGGTATGTGAATGCCTGCATAAGCGGGGTAGGGGTTGTAAATTTTCTTGGTGTTGTATATGCTGAAATCGCCACCCTGTTCGAACGCACGTGTCCGGAAGTTGGCGCTGAGCTTGCCGGGGGCTGCGGTCTTGGTGGCGTACAACTCCGATGCAAAGCTGGCGTGCCCGTCTTGGTTGGTGATGCCATCGAACAGCGTAACTGGTTCGGAATAAAGCTGCCGTGCGGGGTCGTCGAACTCGAAATCTTTGAATTTCGGGAATTCGGTTTTTATCTGCTGCAACTCCATTTCCACTAATGTGCGCAGGTTTTGGGCAGGAGCACCGTGCATCCAGTTCACTTGCATATTCACTCGTACCGGTTCGTCGCGGAACGACAGCTCCTCGTTGCGGGAGGCAAAACCGAGTTCGATTTTGAGGCGGTTGGGTTTGACGGTTTCAATTTTCAACGATTTTTGAAAAGTAGCACCTCCGGCTTTCACAGTAGCCATCCAGTTTCCGGTGGGGGCATCGGGCGAAGTAGCTACGGGCAGGGCGTACACGTTTTGCACATTCTTGGTGGTCACGGTTTGGTATTGGATCTGGCCGCGTGAGTCGGTGAGTTGGAAAGCAATGGGGTAGTTACCGGGCAGTTTTTCGTCCTTGTCTTCCAAAATAAAGTTGAGGTGCAGACTGTCGCCGGGCCGCCACACTCCACGTTCACCGTAGAGAAAGCCCTTCAAACCTTTTTGTGCCGCCGTGCCGGCTACGTCGAAGCGGCTTAACGACAAGGCGGCGCCATCGCTGGTTTTGAGGTAGCCCTTTTGGTTTTCTTTTTTAGCGATGATGACGAAAAGGGCCTTGTCGAGCGTAGTTTCGGCAATGCCGCTGCTGTTGGTTTTGGCAGTGCCGATGAGTTGCTTCTGATAGTCGTAAAACTCCAAGTCGGCGTCGCCTACGCCTTTGGTGGTGCGCAGGTCGGCCACTGCAACGAAGACGGAGCCGTCGGTTCCGGTTTTGGCGGTGATGCCGAGGTCGGAAGCGAAGACGTTGGATTGCGCGAAGTTTTCCGAATTGTAATAAGCAGGGTAGCAGGGGTTATCGCGTTGGTCGTACTGCCAGCCGTTGTAGTACCCTTCTATTCCGTAATAATCGCCCCAGAAGCTGAGGATTTCGCCGTTGTCGTCGAGGGAGGAATGTTGACTCACGGTTTTGAGGTTGCCGTCTTGGTGGGAGTGGTTGGAGCATTGGTAAATGGCATATTCGGGCCGGAAGCCGATGCGCACTTGGTACAGTGCGTTGGGGTCAGCCTTGAAAAGCTTACTCAGGTCGAGGGCGTAGCGCGTCCAGGCTCCGAAGTCAATGTCGGATTTCAGGCCTTTCAGAGGTACCATTTCCCGTTTTATGACCTTGCCGACGCGGTTCAACTCGTAGTCGTCAGTGCCGCCGAGGTCGCTTGTTTGCAGGAACTGCAAAATATTATTGTCGTAAATTTTGAAAATTTCCACTTCGACAGCTTCCAGACTCACGGCCTCGAACGGCAGCACTAAGCCCACTTCGGAGGACGGCAAAATGACGCCGCTGCCTACCATTCTGACTTGAGGTTTTGCCTGCTCGAAATTCACCTGCCACAAGCTGGGTCGTGCCATTGCCACGCCATTCATGTTGTGGATGCCGGGCCGCACCTCAATCTTCCGTTCTCCTGCTAAGCGGCGGTTTGGGTAAATGAGCAGCTTGTTTCCTTCGATGGCGTAAGTGAGGCGCACATTATCGTACGTTGATTCATTGTAAAAATAATCGCCTTCCATGTTGGCATAATACGGGTCGGTTTGCTGGAGGTAGCCCTGCAAGCCGATAAGGCCCGACAGGTCTTGCTGCGGAAGCAGGGGGTCCGAAAAATACAGCACGATGTACTGACTTTCGCCCTCGGTTACCCTGGCCGACGACACCTTGAAGTCGCCAAGGGCTGGCACCTCCACGGTGGTGCTGCCCTTGAGTTTCATATCCACGGGGCTGGCGTTCCAGAAAACTTCCACTTTGGATGCTGTTTCGCCCCTCACCACGCCAACAGCCGAGAAGCTGTGGCTGCTGCCGCCCTCGTCATGCTCCCACGACACGGGGATGGCTTTGCCGTTTTGCTGCACGGTGATGACTTGCTCCAGTTTTTCTGTTTCCATCTTGTCGTTGGTAAAAACAAGGCCTGTCAGGGTTTCCCGCGTCAGGTCGTAGTTGTCGGGGTATTCGAGGCCGTGGACTTCGACGGCCAGCCCCTGCTCGCGAATGAGGAAGTCGAATTCGAAACTAATTGCCTCTTCGGGGAGGTTGTCAAACACTTCGTCCAGCGCCACCGTGGCGATGTATGCCTGGCCGGGCTTCCAGCCTTTATCCGGCAGGAATTGCAGGGTGTGGTCGTCCTCCCAGATGGCGGTGCCGCTGGCAGAGGGACTGAAGCTGAGTACATCGTTGTTTTCGGAGCCTATTTTGTCTTCGGCTACGACTGTCCCGGCAAAGCGAATGCGCACGGGGCTGTCTTTTGAAATGACGCCGGCGGTGTAAGCATAGACGTAGCTTTTTACAGCTTCGGGCATTTGCTTTGCTCGCACGATGTCTTTTTTACAGGATGAAAAACTCAGGCCTGCGAACAGGGCCAGAAGGAGGGTGGCGGGTACTAACCTGGAATCGAGTTTGAACATGGCTTGTGGTTTACTAATGATGCGAAGGTGTATGTTGTGAGGTATTGCCCCGTTGCCGGGGAAAGTAGTTTGTGGGTACTATTGTTTGAGAAGTGAACTATTGTGCAAGCAACGTGCGCAAAATAAGATGTGTGTTTTTTCGGCGGCTTCGCCGCCGAAAAAACACACCCTTGTTCTTTTTGAGGCCGCCGGAGGCGGCCTCAAAAAGAACATCTTATTTCGAACACGTT
>SCUG01000038.1 GCA_004297645.1 Saprospiraceae bacterium
ATTTAGCGTCACAGACAATGGTAAAACGGCGAGAAATGGCTGTCCTACGTACCGACATTTGCAAAACAAAGTCTTTTGGGTTTAGGTCTTTCGGAGAATAACTGGTCTCACAAGAAACATTAACCCGGTAAAAAATCTTGCAGGTGCCGGGTAGAGTAAGTCTTCCCAAATGAAGGGCTTGCAAATTGTTACAATCTTTTCGCACAGCGCCTTGAATACCGGGGCCTGAAAAGCGGAAAGACCTGAACCAACCGGATTTTGGGAAAAGCGGTTGCCGCAGTTGTTGTGGCGCCGCTTTTGTTTGTTAAAACCTCTGTTTCTAATCATAGCTTTCCTGCCACTACGCAAGTTTTCTTAAACTCCCGGACGGAGCCATCGGGGTTGAATAGCTGAATCCAGACCACGTAAATTCCGAGCCGGGCTTTCGTGCCCTCATCGGTGTCCCCGTCCCATCTGAAGAATCCTTCCGATGCGAGAAGCTCGCCATTCACCAGCATTTTGACTAGCCGTCCCTGTGCGTCGAAGATGTTCACTTTGGCGGTGTAGCCAGGTTTGTCCATTCGGTAATCGATCACCAAAAAATCCTGAAAACCATCGCCGTCGGGCGAGAGTTTGGGTTCGGAGATTTCAATGAAATCTATCGCTGAGTGAAGATTGGCAATGAACTGGGAATTTTGATAAGTGGGGGTGGCAAAGCCTGCCGATTCAGCCGCGGAATGCCAATTCGACCGTTCCTGAGTGGGGGCCTCCGGGCTGATACGTTCCAGCGAAACCCCTTTCGGGTCGTCGAGCAATGGGTGGTGAAAATCTTGGGAGTAGTCGAAAGCGTCAATGATGATGATATCGTTGAGGCCGGGCCGGTACAGCGTCACATTTCCTGCGTCGTTGTTGAATGGTGGCAGGTCGTTGGTAATCAGGGCATCTGGGTCGAGGACGGTGTAACGCATTCGCAAATCGCCGGGATCTTCGGTGAAAACGGCATACTCGCCGGGAAGCAGCAACCGGTTTTCCCCCACCTGAACAACCACCGTGTCTGCGTCTTTTCTCAAATTGCCGATGAGCAGGCTGCCGAGGTTCAGCACCTTGCCGCTGCGGTTGTACACCTCCAGAAAGTCCGGCCCGCCGGTTTGCGGGTTGAAGAGAATTTCGTTGATGACAATGTCTCGCGCCTCGACGGATTCGGGCAGCGCAAAAGTCAGGGAGTTAATAGCCCCGCTGTTGCCCACGCAGTCCGTCACACTGACCGTTATGCTGACTTCGTAAAGTACACTCGGTTGAACAGGGCTACTCAATTGCAAAAGGACGGAGTTGTTGCCGGGAGGCAGCAGAGTAGCTCCTGTTACTTCGATGCCATTGGAAATGATGTACCCAGCGAGATTTTCGGCAGCAGTTTTATCCAAAGCCTCGCTAAAAAAAAGCTGAAGTTCGCCCGGTTCGTCTGGTGATGCAAATGCCCGCAGCAAAGCCGGGCCTTGCTCGTCGGGAGTGGCATTGAGTACCGAATTGGGCTGTCCCGGTGTACCTCCGAGCAGGTTGGTGCAGGCTCTCCAGTTTTCTTCCCCGTGGCATGGGGCAAGGGGGTTGATGAGTTCCAACGTCCAGCCCCCGCCGGCTTTTTGGGCGTCTTGGTAAGTACCGGGGGAATAGCTGGCGCTGTGAATGACATTGCCCGAAGGGCCAAATAAAGTAAGCTCACCGCCCTCATTGGACAGCGCCGGGAAAATGGCCAAAGGAACCACCGCCCCAAAGCTGCTCATTGAGTCAACGTTGGAATCGTCACAAACCAAAACATAGGCACCGGGCAGGAGCAGGTATTTTGGAAAATATTGCGGCACTCCGCCACTCGAAAAGCCGAAGTCCCCGATGTCCAGCACCTTTCCGCTCCGGTTGTACAGTTCTATGAATTCGACTTGCGGCATGGCGACCGCCGGCACAGGGTCGGCCATTATTTCGTTGATGAGTACATCGAATTCTGCGGCTTCCTGAACCTCGACATAGGTGAACGAGGTATTTTGCGAGGAAGCGGCATTCCCATTCACATCGGCAATGCCAGCGGCAGTGAGGGTATAATTGACGAGGTTTTGCAAACTTGTAGCCAACGAAAGGTGGACGAGTGCCGGGTCTGCTCCGTCTGGAAAGGCGGCCAGAGGTTCTCCTACGCCATTGTCCAAGAAATAGTTGGATGGCTCAGAGGCAGTGAGTATGTCCAGCGGTTCATTGAAAAAAACGTCCAATTCGGCTGAAGAGACTGGACTGGCAGAGAGCAAAACCGGCGGCTCCGTGTCGGGCAGCAGCGGCTGCACCGAAATGTCATCAAAGAAAAACTTGTCCTTCCGGGTGGCGGTGTAGGTGCAATCGAATCCGAAAAAGTAGCTGCCCGCACCATAGGTGGCATCCATGGCTACCAGCTCCTGTGTAAAATTGGCGCCGCCGGTATAGTCGGCGGACAGCGTCCACAGTGCCCCCTCTTCCCTCGTCACTTTTACCCTTACGCCTGGAGAAGTAGCCACTGCACCAATCGTTGCGTCAGCCAGGAGGGTGGTCACTCCCGCGTCCTGCCGGTAAAGATGGATGGCGTCGGCGCTGCCGTCTTCCCCAATGGAGAGAAAGTAACCATTCCCGCCTATCAACGTTTCACTATCCGATTGCAGGTAAATGCGGAGCTTGTTGGAGTTGGAGGGGTCGAAATCGAGCCGGAAATAAACCTCCCACACCGCACTGTCTGCAATGGGCGTTGAAAGGTAAAGAGCGGACGTACCCGCCCCGGGGGCATTGAGTTGCAGTTCGAGGGTGGCGGTCACCTGAAAATGCCCGGCATCACCCTGCCATTCGGGGTTTTCGTTTAGATTGCCGTCGGAAAAGTCGTCCTGAATTTGCGCATGGAGGTAACAGGCGTTGAGCAGAAGTAGGGCGAATGATGTTTTTAGTAAAATATGCCGGAAATATGAGCACATGGGTTCGTTTGTTTTCGGACGACAAAATACGTCTTTTTTATGGTTTGATTTATCCGCCCAAAACGCCAAGGCCCAAAGCGCTAAAACGCCAACAATGTTATTTTATCCACGATCTGTTGGTTACTTTTACGCCCGCTTAACCGTGCGAGTTTTATTTTTGGCAATTCCAACAAAATCATAGAGTTCTTATGAAATTCAGCGTTTCTTCATCCGAGTTATTAAAGCATTTGCAGATAGCTTCCGGCGCTATCGCCGCCAACCCTGTATTACCCATTCTCGACGATTTTTTATTTAGCATAAAAGATAACAACCTCACTATTTCCGCCACAGACCTGGAAACTTCCATTACCAGCCAAATCAAGGTGATGTCCGATGGAAATGGCATTGTGGCCGTGCCGGCCAAAATATTGCTCGACACCCTCAAGGCACTGCCCGATCAGCCCATCACCATCGCCGTGGACGATGAAACCTTTGGCATCACCATTACTTCTGCCTACGGCAAATACCGGCTCGCCGGAGAAAACGGACAGGACTATCCCCGAATCCCCGAATCCGACAAGGTGGACACCGTGAATGTTCCGGCGGAAACATTGGCTAAAGGCATCAACAAGACCCTCTTTGCCACCAGCAACGACGAGTTGCGGCCTGCCATGACCGGCGTATTCATCACCCTGGACTTCAGCTCGCTGACCTTCGTCTCCACCGATGCCCACAAGCTCGTCAAATACACTTTCAATAATATTACCAGCGAAGTATCGGCATCATTCATCATTCCCAAAAAAGCCCTCAATCTCCTGAAGAATGCGCTGCCCCATGAGGGCGAGGTAACGATGGCTTTCGATAAAGCCAATTCCTTTTTTTCCTTCGATAATACGCATCTCGTGTGCCGCCTCATTGATACCCGCTACCCCGACTACAACGCCGTCATCCCTGTGGATAACCCGAATACGCTGACCATAAAGCGCTCCGATTTCCTGAATTCCATGAAGCGCATTGCCATCTACGCCAACAAAACCACCAACCAGGTCATCCTCGACATATCGCCCAACAGCCTGACCATCTCCGCGCAAGACCTCGACTTTTCCAATGAGGCCGCCGAGCAACTCTCCTGCACCTATGAAGGTGACCCGGTTATCATCGGCTTCAACGCCAAGTTCCTCGTAGAAATGCTGGGGGTGCTGGAATGCGACGAAGTAAAAATGGAGCTTTCTTCCCCCTCCCGGGCCGGCATCTTGCGGCCTGTGGAAGAAACCGAGGGAGAGGAGATTATGATGCTCGTAATGCCAGTGATGTTGAGCAATTGACGGCCTGTGTAGCTATCTTCTGGCCATTGGCCGTTAGCCCCCTTAGCTCTTAGCCAATAGTAAAGCTTACAGCACAATTTCAAATGGACAAAGCCTTTCGCTCGACACTATAAAAGGCAGTCATTCCCTAACTACCCTGCAATAAGTCACCACCCCTTCCGCCATCAACCGGCAGAAATAGACCCCGCCGGGCAGCTTATCCGCCGCAATACCCACCGAATGCTCCCCGCTTGAAAGCGTTTCTTGCAGTAAGCTCCGAACCTGCCTGCCAGTGGCGTCGAACAGGTCGAGGCGCACATCGGCG
>SCUG01000440.1 GCA_004297645.1 Saprospiraceae bacterium
TTGAGGCTGTATCATAAGTCATCGCTAAAAAATTGTGACCAAATTCTTCAACACTGATGCACAGAAACACAGAGTTGAGTTTGGTTTTCTGTGCCTCCGTGTCTCTGTGTTGAAATAAAAATTGTCAAGCTAATTCCAGAGTTGACTTATGATACAGCCTCATCTTATCGAACACGTTACTTATTCGTTTTTTGATTTTAAAAAAGAAACGACGGCCTTGCGAATGTCGGAGCGCGAGTCGCTCGTATCGCCCTCCTTGGCCGTTTCCCATTTTACGAAGTTTTGGGGATTGAAAAACTCCAGTCTGGTCTCTTTGCCGTTGGCAACGTAATCACTCGTGACGACGCGGTAAATCTTACTCTGATTTAAAGTCTTGCCCCCTATTTTCCAAGACCGGTCAGCCTCGGACCAAGCTATGTTGTACCATTGAAGGTAGCCGCCGGTGCCCTTGTTTTCTATACCTGCGTCGAGTGCTCTTTTCAGCAGGCTTCCTTTCACTTCTATCTTGTACAATCCGCCACCAAAAGGCAGGGTTCTGAAAATATCCACGGCAGTAATTTCGCCGGAAAGCTGGTCGTCCAGCCGCACCGAACCACTATTGAAAAAAGCGCAATCAACGGGTTTTCTGGCCGCCCTGGCGCAGGCTTCGGCGATTATTTGGCCGAGGTTGGTTTGCATGTTGCGGATGCTTTTCTCCCGCCCGTCGAGTGGCGTGGTAGCGTTGTATATCACCTCCTCCGGGCTTGTCACAACATCGGATATTTTTTCCTGCTGAATTTGCATCCATTTTTCCACCACCACCTCCACATTGAATTCGGAAGGCAGCTCATTGGTAATGGGTACCAATTCTGATTCTAAGCTGAGTTCTTTTGTTTCGGTATTATAAGTAAAACGATGGACGTACACGGTTTTTGCGTTGGCGTCTGCCTTGGTGATGATGACATTGCCAACGGTGTCAATGCTGTGGTCGTGCTCGTGGCCGCCCATGATGAGGGCAGTTTTTGGCAACATGGCTGCCAATTTCATATCCATCGGCCGCTCAAGGTGTGTGAGACCAACCACCACATCTGCCTCGCCTTGCAGCTCCAGATAGGCTTTACTGGCTTCGGCGTAGGGGTCTTCAAAATAGGTGTATTCAGGGTTGTTGTCGCTGATAGTAGCACTGAAAAAGCCAACTTTAATTGTTTGAAAAGTATTGTAATCTATGATTTCCCACAGGTAGGTCTCTGGCAGAAAATACTTGAAGCCAAAGCTTTCTTTATAAAACGGCTCCACCTTTTTTCCAGTTTGATGAAGCACATTGGTGCCCAGCCATTCGAAATAAGATTCATTGAGACGGGCCTGCAACTCATTTTCCTTCACATCGAATTCATGGTTGCCGAAGGCCACTACATTTACGCCCAACTCATTCATCACCTCCACCATTTGCCGTCCTTTTATGGATTCGCCTTCGTACTTCAGTGTGCCAATAAGCGATGGACTGAGGAAATCACCCGCCAAAACGGTCAGCAAATTTTCGTTTTCTTCGAGCAATTGCCGCCGCAGGGCTGCAACGCGGGCCATGCCCCCCACCCTGCCCTTGTCAATCGGCGCTATTTCGTAAACGTCGTTCAACTGAAGAATGGTAAAATGAATTTCGGTGCCTGAGGCAAGTGGTGCTGGCTGTGCAGGTTCGGGTGGGGGGGCAGTTTCTCCCATACTGCCCAACAAGGCGGCGCATGAATTGAGTGAAATAAAAAGCAGCCACAAAGTGGCGTTCTTAATAAAATTGGAAAGGAAGATTCCGGGTCGTGTTTGGTTGTTCATCTACATGACTTTTTTGGTGTGTCCAAAAGTAGGTGAATTTTCTAATTTTACCGTCCTATCCAACACGAAATACAATTTATAAAATGCCCGCAACCCATAAATCACCGGCGAAACTTTGGAGTCCCTCCGAAGATTTCATCCAAAATTCCAACCTGAAAAAATACCTCGACTGGCTCGGCGTAACGGAAAGCCTGATTTTCGCCAACTATCACGAACTCTGGAAGTGGTCCACCGGCTATCCCGAAAAATTCTGGGAGTCGCTGTGGAAGTATTTTAAAATAATGGCTCATTCGCCATACCGTGAAGTGCTGACGACACATAAAATGCCGGGCGCACAGTGGTTCACCGGCAGCACACTTAATTACGCCGAACACATTTTTAGGGCAGCCAACGACCAACATCCAGCCATTATTTTTTCT
>SCUG01000441.1 GCA_004297645.1 Saprospiraceae bacterium
GCTCTTCCGATCTCAATGATGTGGTTGTTCAATCCGAACAAAGCTGAGATTGTCCCGAAGGTTAAGCCGGTTCCCATAAGTAAGGTAGTGTAATGCCCTTCCTTGCTTCTCATGCTGAACACACGGGAAGAGGGGAAAACGCCAATGTATTTCGAGCCTATTTTGATGAGAAGCAAAACTGTGATGATCCCTATCGCCTGCCACACCGCAGGAAGCGAAACATACAATCCGGCTTTGATGAAATAAAACGGCGTGAAAACGGCAAATGCAATGCTCTGCATCCGGTACACCAAAGTTTTGTCGCGGACAAACACGCCCGCCACCACTAGCCGATCAAGTAAGCGGGCAGCACCGCTTCGCTCTTGGCAGTGGTTGAAAGGCCGCCGAGAAAAAATAAAATGAAAAGGATAAATTTCACTTCCGGTTCGCTCACCTGCGTGGTCCCCATCTGCTTGATGATAAATTGCGTCCATCGGGGCATGTACCACAAAACGATTGGCAGCACGGCAATGAATACCAGCATGTACCAGTTGAAATTGGCAAACAAAACCCCGAGAGCGAGCACGGTGCCGAAATCAGTAATGAAGCAGGCGGCAAGGATCATTTTCCCCAGTGCGGTATTGCTCCTCCCGCCTTCAATCATGACCGCATACACAACAGCTACCGAGGTGGTTGAGAGAGCAATGCCTGCAATCTGTGATTGCTGCATAGTCCAGCCCAAGGCAAACTGTGCAAACAGCCACACGCTGATGAAAGGAATAAAAAAAGAAAGGACGCCGATGGTCAAAGCAGGCCTGATATGCGCCCGCAAGGATGTGGGGTCTATTTCCGCACCTGCCAGAAAGGTGATGACGCCGCTTCCGAGCATGGCCAGAAAATTTATCCAGTCGGTGGTGGCGTGGATGCCGAGAAAATTCCCGGCAACGATGCCGGTGAAAATTTCGATGAGCGCCACGGCAATTTTCAGGCGGATGGAAATAACGCTTGCTATGAGCGCAAGCCCCATCCATAATGCAGCGACAAACCAGATGTTATGGGCGATTCCTTCGGGCATCGTGCTAATGTTTTTTTGATTTGTAACGAATGACTTCCGCTTTCTCGATGGTGATCAAAGCTCCGCAATCGGCGGCTTCAATCAGCGCATTGGCTACCTCCAGGAATCGTTCGATCTTTTCGGCACGGTCAACAATCTCCACAATAATGGGGAGGTCATGCGAAAGGTCGAGCAGCTTGGCCGTGTGGATCCGGCTGCTCGCGCCATAAGCGAGAATTCCTCTGAGGACGGTAGCCCCGGCAATGCCTTGCTTCTTGGCCGCAAAAACAAGGGCTTCATACAAAGGCGTGTGGTGTGACTTATCGAGTTCTCCGATGAAGATGCGCAGCAGTTTTGAATCGCGGTCGAGTTCCATGATTAAATTGATTTAATGATTACCATTCCAAAATAAGTTGCCGCAAAACCCAGGATGACGCTGGCAGCAATGTTCATGGAAAGGTTGAAAAATTCACCGCCCTCGGCCAGCTTGATGCTTTCATAAGAAAAAGTGGAGAAAGTAGTGAACCCCCCGCAGAACCCGGTGGCAAGAAATAACCGCCATTCGGGGGTTAGAATATTCCCCCGGTCGAACAGCGCGTAAATGACCCCAATGAAAAAACAACCGGCAAGATTTACGGCAAAGGTGCCATAAGGGAAGGCAGAGGAAATAAAATTGTTGACGAAATTGGACAATAGATAGCGGCCAATACTGCCGGTGAACCCGCCTATTCCTATAATGATTAAACTCCTGAACATATAAACAATGGTCATTTACAAGTGCAGGAGTCATCAGCGTTGCCAAATTTTTTGGCTGCGGTTAAAGGCGGATTCCATCGCCGTAGAAGGAGCAAAGGTAAAAGGCCTCAACCAATTTATTGCTGTTCATTTCAGCAAATATGGAACTCCAAGTCATTGACGGCGCATAAAAGCTAAGCACTTTGCAGAAGTGAAACTCGGTCGGGTGAGCGGCAAGGAAATTGTGCATTTCAATGACTGACGACTCCAGTTCCATGAACTCGACGACGGGCTTGCGGGAATTGGCATCGTCCTCGTGGCTGAAGCACTTCCGCATGAGGTCGGAGTATTTCCCCCAATCCTGTTGGAGGACGTTGCCCAATGTGTCCGCTTCTGTTTCGCAGAGGATGCCGGAGCCGCCGTTGCCGGCGAGGTGCTGGCGGAACATGGCGGCGTGGTGTTGGCGGGGATGAACAACAGATTGACGGGTGGCTTTTGGGTTCATTTCAGGTGCTGGGTTAGCTCGATGAGGGTTTTGATGAAGGGAATGTTTTCAGGTGAGGTTTTGGCGATAAGCACAACTATTAGAAACATTAACAGCCGATACATTAATTTTAGAAGTAACCGCTGGGTTTCAGGGTCGGTCAGCTTGCCTTTGATAATTAGCAGGTTGAAGGAGATGAAGTTTTCAGGGGAATTAGTTTCGGACTTATTTGATTTGATTTTTTTCGGTAAACTCATTGCCGTTAATTTTTATGAATTAATGCACAAGAATACCGGCACCCAATTGGTGTAACTGGTTGTAACTGGTTACTGATTGTCCCTCCTTGCTATTTTCAGTTCTTCCTCTGCAATGGTTTTAGCAGTAGGATAGTTGTCCAAAAAGCTAATGACAACTTCCAAATTCTTGACAGTGTATTTGCCTTTTGTAGTTCGCTGGCTCGGGGTATTTAGCTTGTTGAACCAATCGTAGATTTTCTGCCCGCTCGTTGGGGCTGTAAAACCATATTTTTCAGCTATGGAATTTCGGCTGGCGACGGTGATGGGTTGTTCAATATTGGCTTGTAAGAGGTAGCGGTAAAGGAGGGCGATTTGGGGTTGGGTTGGCTTGTTTGATTCTGCGATTTGCGGCTGTTCTTTGGTTGTGTTTGACAACTGTGGAACTTTATTGAATAAGGGTTCTATTTCATCGAAATAGGCTTTTTCATTAACCAGCCAGGTTTCCAATAATTGGCGATAGTTTTTTTCCCCTTCCGTGAAATTCCCGACTAAACGGGATTGCTTTAAGCGGTGGCTTTCTCTGGCAAGCTGATACTTGTATTCGTTGGCATTCGAGATTGACCCAGCTTCAATAAGGGCAGTTGTGTCAATCTCGTCTAAAATCTGTTTTGTCAAGGTTAGAAGGACTTCTATCAATTCAGTTTGGGTTCGTGTACTTGATTTTGACATTCCAGTGTAGGGATTGAACACAGTATCGTAAAGAAACAAGTTCATTGGAATTTTCCCTTTATGCTTTGCTTTCAATCCCATGAAGAAGTCCAAGTCTGGAAAAGTCGCCAGCCATTTTTGAAAGGTCTGATAGAGTAAATTTAAATCAGTATCCTCCTTTGTGTTCTTGGGTGGATTTTCCTCCCTGTTTAAGTGGTCAATCAGTTTTTGGCGTTTTTCATCTGGAAATACCCAATCAATAGGCTTTTCATGTTCGATAAAATGCCGCAAGAATTGCAAATATTTACTTGCACCTACTTCTGGGCTTCCAAAACTCCAACAAATATTGGCGTCTATGTAAGCTGTTATATCCTCAAACCAATTTTGGGCATCAATCCTTTTTGAAACATGGTATTGTGTATAGGCAAGTTGAGTCACTACTTTGGTGGCGATATCCTTAAAATATTCTTTCTGGAACCAAGTTCTTTTTGACATTTCCCTATGCTTATCACAGCAATCTGGAAATTTGTTTTCGTACCAATCTTGAGTTAATCGCACGACTGATTGGTGAAAATCACAGCAATTCGGAAAGTTTTCAGGTGCTTCATATCCTTCGATAACATGGATTGGATAAGGTTGTAGCCAACAGCCATCGAAAGGAAGTTCAAAAAATGGAAAATCTTGTTCTTGGTTCATACTTTCAATATTGGTTACTGTTCAATTCGTTTGGTCAATGATTTTGCAAGGATCTGTGTCGTTTTCAAATTCCTCCCAATCACTTCCCGATGCAAAACTTGCTGAAAATATTCCCCAGCAAATCCTCCACCCCACCTCGACGGTAATCTTCAGGTGACCGGCTGTCTTGCCTTACTCGCCTTTTTGCTGAAAACCTATCCTTTTCCTGTTTTCTTGGACGGTTCGTTTTTCCTTGTCATTTAGCAGCAAGTCGAGAACTTCCCACACGTCGTCAAATTCCAGGTCATGTTTGCTTTCCAGTTCGGCGATTTTTTGGGCTAATTCTTTGTAGGTCAGGGCGAATTGGCGAAGCATGACAAAGGCCCGCATAATGCTGACATTTACCAGCACGGCTTTTTCACTTCTTAGCACACTGGAAAGCATTGCAACTCCCTGTTCCGTAAAAGCGTAGGGCAAATACTTGGGGTATTTCCCTCGTCCAGTTTCTAAGGTGCTAAAATTGCACCTTAGAGCATCCCACTCGCTTTTGGTAAGTTCCAACATAAAGTCAGGCGGGAAACGGTTTATATTGTGCTTAACTGCCCGCTTTAGATACTTCGTTTCAGTTTCGTACAATTCGGCAAGGTCAAAGTCAAGCATGACTTTCTGCCCTCTGATTTCATGGATTTTGTTTTGAATGATTTGCAGTTCCATTGTAAGTATGCTTAGTCAATCATTAAGGCCGTTCATCTTATTGCTTGCCGCCGTTTTCCGTTGGTCAATCGCTTTGGCGTAAATCTGCGTCGTTTTCAGCTTCCTCCAAATTACTTCCCGATACAAAACTTGCTGAAAATATTCCCCAGCAAATCCTCCACCCCCACCTCTCCGGTGATTTCGCCTAAGTAAGACAGCGCCCGGCGGATGTCCATAGCCACGAAGTCGGAGGTGATGCCAGTGTCCAGACCCTGCCGCACATCGGCGAGGCTTTCGGCTGCTTTTTGCAGCGCCTCGTAGTGGCGGGCATTGGTCACGATGGGGCCTTCGAGGTTGATGCCCTGGCTCAAAACCGTTTCAAAAAGTTTTCCCTTCAGGTAAGGCACGTTCATGCCGTGTATGGCCGAGCAAGTGATGATTTGTTCCGGGCCAATTAAGAACTGCGGACTGCCAACTGCGGACTGCGGACTGCGGACTGTGGACTGCGGACTGTGGACTGCCAACTGCGGACTGTGGACTGCGGCCTGTGGACTACAGACTGACTCCGGCTTGAAGTGAGGGTTTTTATCCATCTTATTGCAAACCACAAGTATTTGCATCTCGCCCGTCTGGAGGCTGGCGAGGTCGGCGAGCACCTCGTCAATTTTGGTTTCCATGATGTCGAAGACATAGACAAGCAGGGCGGCCTGCCGCACTTTTTCCATGGTTTTTTCTATGCCGAGGGCTTCTATTTGGTCTTGTGCTTCGCGGAGGCCGGCGGTGTCAATGAGGCGGAATTCGACGCCATTGATGTTGAGCACCTCCTCGATGGTATCGCGGGTAGTGCCGGCGATTTCGCTGACGATGGCCCGCTCTTCGTTGAGCAGGGCGTTGAGCAGGGTGGATTTGCCGGCGTTGGGCCGCCCGGCGATGACGGTGGGGACGCCGGTTCTGAGCACATTGCCCAACTTGAATGACTGGATGAGCGATTGGATGAACGACTGGATTTTTGTCACGAGTTCTTTTAAATGCGCACGGTTGGCAAACTCCACATCTTCCTCGGCGAAGTCGAGTTCCAGTTCGATGAGGCTGGCGAAGTTGATGAGTTCATCCCGGAGCTTTTTTATTTCCAGGCTAAAGCCGCCGCGCATCTGCCGCATGGCCACGGCGTGGGCGCTTTCGGAATGGGAGGCGATGAGGCCGGCGACGGCCTCGGCCTGCGACAGGTCCATCCGGCCATTGAGAAATGCCCGGAGGGTGAACTCTCCCGGCTGGGCCATGCGGGCGCCGTGTTGAACAAACAGCTCCAGCACCTGGCCCAGAATATAGGGTGAGCCGTGGCAGGAAACTTCCGCCACATTTTCGCCGGTATAGGAATGCGGTGCTTTGAAAATGGATACCACCACCTCGTCGAGGATGCGCCCGTCGTTGCTGGTGATGGTGCCAAAATGGAGGGTGTGGCTGGGTTGTTTTGTCAGGTCTTTTCCGCCGAATACTTTCTGAACGATGCGCAGCGCATCTTCGCCCGAAAGCCTGATGACGCCAAGGGCACCAACGCCGGGCGGGGTGGCTGGCGCAACAATGGTATCGGCAAGATTGTGTGTTGAGTAGTTCACGGATGGCGTATTTGCAGCGTCTTAGCGTGTTAGGGCAGGACGCTGTTCTATCCCGCACTATTTTTTGCAAAAGTAAAGAAAACTAATTTTGGTTATTGAGGAATCGGGCTAACTTGGCCGTATGGCTTCTATCGAAATACGCACCACGCAAAACGTCACTATCGAGTACGAACTGGCATCGTTGCGCGACCGCTTCTTTGCCTTTTTCGTGGACTTAGTGATTTACTATTTGGTGTATTATCTCCTGTGGATGATACTGCTGGGGCTTTTCAGCGGCGCTATGACTGACTGGGGTTTCAACTTCATCGCGACGCTGAATGTGGCTGGGCTGATTTTTTACCACCTGCTTTCGGAGATGTTTGCCAACGGCCAGTCCTTTGGTAAAAAAGTGCTCGGCCTGAAAGTCGTGCGGCTTGATGGCCGGGAGCCGGGGCTGGGCGATTACCTGCTCCGGGCTATATTTTTACTGGTTGATTTCTTTCTTTCCATGGGGGTTTTAGGGGCATTGCTCATCGGCTCTACTTTTAAGAATCAGCGCCTTGGCGACCTCGCCGCCAACACGGCGGTCATCCGGCGGAAAAGCCAGCAGCATTTTAGCCTCAGCGATATCCTCAATATTCAAACAATCGAGCATTATGAGCCGCAGTATCCGGCGGTAAACCAGTTGAGGGAAAGCGATGTTTTGCTGCTAAAAAGCCTGCTGACACGCCAAAAAATCTGGCGAAACACCGCACACACTGAAGCCGTACAATTGGCCGTGCAAACCATTTGCAAAGAATTAGACATCGCACCCCCTCCGGGCGATAAAATAGAGTTTTTGAAAACCCTTGTGCGGGATTATATCGTTTTAACGAGGTAACTTCCGGTTGGCGGCCATTTACAACGCCACGCTTAAGGAACGTGCGCAAAATAACTTGGTAAGTTTTGCAGAAGCCAATTCACCGGGTGACTCGAAGTCACCCGGTGAATTCGCCAGGTTGTTTTGCGCACGTTCCTAAG
>SCUG01000442.1 GCA_004297645.1 Saprospiraceae bacterium
ACTTGACATTGTGTGCCCCGGCGCCGCCTCCGGCGGTGCCGGGGGGAGGGGATATTGGGGGCTTCGCCCCCAAACCCCTAAGCCAGCGAAGCCAGCGCCAAATACCCGGGATGAACAAAACCTAACGCTCGACAGTATAATTCCGACATCGCCTGTAGGGAATTCACCCGGACGATTTTGCTTTCGGAAGCATCCATAGCCCAGCCTTTCAGCACCGCCCAAACTGCCTGTGATTCTTTTTCTGCCAAAGGCAGCCGGGATACCAGCAATGCCAGATGCCATTTGAATTCGATGTGCCGGGCTTGCGGGAGCAGGTGCAGCACTTCCGCTTTGTGTTTTTGCAAAAAATCTGGTTGGCGCAGTGCGATTTTCTCCACGGCATCGGCAGCCCGCATGGCCACGAGGCGTTCTTCTGAAAACATAAACCGGAATAATTCGTCGAAGTCCTGCTGGGTTTTGATAAGCGGCAGGAGTTGCTCTACTTCGCCGGTGGAGCGGAGGCCGCCGCCCTGGAGGTATGGTGTCAGGTCGTTCATTTGCAAAGTATGATTTCATGTTCACCTGCTGCGCCGGTGACTAAAATTATAACCCATTTTTGACTTTTATCAATGCCAGGGAAAGTATTGGAGTGTAAATTTAGCGTTGATAAAATTTAGAAAACATGAAAAACGTGAAAAAGCAAATCGGTATTTGGCTCGACCTCAAAGAAGCCTTTTTGATTGAATTGCAGGACGGCAAAGAAAGTGGCATCCGCAAAATCACTTCAAATATTGATACCTCCCATGCCAAAGGTGGCGCTCCGAGTGGTGGCCGCCAGGGCGGTACTTTTATTGGTGGTTCAGAGAAAGAGCATAATCGCCGGCGCCAACAGCAGGAGGTGAAGTATTTTGATGAAATCATGAAAGCCATTGAGGACGCTGGCGAGGTCTATGTTTTTGGGCCTGGCGAGGCAAAAAACGGCTTGTTGCATAACATCAAAGTACACCGTAAACAGTTCCATGCGCACCTGATGGCCGTAGATACTGCGGATTACCTGACTGAAAACCAGATGGTGGCGCAGGTAAAGCGGTATTTCAAGGAAGGCGATAAAGTTGAGTTTTAGGTAGGAGGAGCAGAAATTTCATGGGATTTTGAACTGGTTCTGCACACTTGGCAACATCGTCAAACCCCGTTCTCTCAAGTTTGCAATAGTTGTCGCAAGTGTTCCCCGCTGGGCGCACATCTTCCAATCCCCGCCGTTTTCCTTTTTACAATTCGAGCTGCACTTCTGCTGACGCCGGTCCCGAGCCGTCGGGACAGGTCCTGCAACCGGCGACGGTGGGGGAGGTAATCAAATGTTGCAAGGCAAAGAACAGCACTGCTAACTGCTGGGGCCTTTTTAGGTGGCCTGCGGTGAGCTTGAACCAATTTTGATTTATGTCACCCCACCGAAAAAAAAGAAAAATATATTGTTGGAAACAAATGGCATGTTCTTGGACTACCCGCTACTGCCCTCCCATTTAATTCTGTTTTTTTTCCCCCCCACTCTATGCCCCTGTAACCCCCTGTGAAATTAACTAAACAACAT
>SCUG01000443.1 GCA_004297645.1 Saprospiraceae bacterium
GTTGGACGTGCTCCGCATCGTCAATGAACCCACGGCGGCCAGCCTCGCCTATGGCCTTGGTAAGGAAGATGCCCAAACCATCGCCGTGTACGACCTCGGCGGCGGCACCTTCGACATCTCCATCTTGCAAATCGAAAACGGCGTATTCGAAGTCCTCGCTACCAACGGCGACACATTTTTGGGTGGCGACGACATTGACCGGGCCATTTCCAACTATTGGCTGACTGAAAATTCCATTGACCCGCTTTCATTGGTTGGTGATAAAGAACTGGGGCAGCAACTGCGCCTTATGGCGGAAAGGGCCAAAATCTCCCTGACAAATCACCCGAAATTTTCAGACTCCATCGGCTCCATCGTGTGCCACCTCGACTTGGAGAAATTAGAGGAACTCATTCAGCCTTTGGTTGCTAAAACGCTTGCATGTTGCCGGCAGGCATTGAATGACGCAAAACTTGCCCCCTCCGCCATTAGCCATGTAATAATGGTTGGAGGCTCAACAAGAATTCCATTGGTAAAGAAATCCGTGTCTGCTTTTTTCGGAAAAGTGGTTTTCGATAAACTCGACCCAGACGAAGTAGTAGCACTCGGCGCCGCCATTCAGGCAGATGTGCTGGCCGGCAACCAGAAAGATGTCCTCCTGCTCGACGTTACGCCGCTTTCGCTCGGCATCGAAACCGTCGGTGGGCTGATGGATACCATCGTGCCTCGCAATACCAAAGTACCCACACGTGCCGGCCGCCAATACACCACTTCTATAGATGGCCAGAAAAATCTCAAAATAGCTGTATATCAGGGAGAGCGAGACCTCGTGGAAAACAATCGGAAACTTGGAGAATTTATCCTGAACAACATCCCGCCTATGCCGGCCGGACTTCCGAAAATAGAGGTTCACTTCATCTTGAATGCCGACGGCATTTTAAAAGTAAAGGCCAAAGAGCTGCGCTCCAATGTGGAGCAATCCATCAACATCAAGCCGCAGTACGGTATCAGTGAGGAGGAAATGGCTATGATGTTGCTGGAATCCATCGAACACGCCGAAGAAGACATGGCCATCCGCGGATTGAAAGAGGCGAAAAACGAGGCCAATCTTATCCTGCTTTCCGGCGATAAATTTCTCGCACAAAACAAAAACCTGCTCTCGCCAAATGAAACTGCCACCACAATTCAGCTTTTGCAAGCGTTGAAAAAAGCTGTCAGTGGTGCTGGCAAGGACGCCATTAATAAGGCCATACAGGATCTGAACGATTACACGGCCCCGCTCGCTCACCGGGCCATGGACGAAACCATTCAAAAGGCCATGCATGGCAAACGTATTGGGTAGCTAACACAGCACTGCTACGATGGCTTTGAGCAATGTTACCGCGCCCTACTTACTGCTTCACCACCATTTTAGTCAGCACCTTTTCTCCCGCCAAAATTTTTATGAAATAAATACCGGACGGCCAACCAGCCGTTTCAAAAGCTACCTCTCTGGCAGTCGTGTTCCGGTGATGCACCAACTGGCCGGCAATGTTGAACACGGACGCCTCCCACTCATTCATTTGCGAATGCAAAAGTCTAATCCTCACTTGAGAAAAGAAAGGATTCGGTGTGATGGCGAAATCCACCACCCCATCGGGAAGATTTTCTGCCACTTGTGTCACCACTGGAATAATGAAGTCCGTGACCTTTGGAAAATGGTCTGAAGCCGAACCTGTGTCATTCTGGTGCAGGCCATAGAGGGCAAGGCGTTCCGGCGGCATCACCTCTGTTTGAATAG
>SCUG01000444.1 GCA_004297645.1 Saprospiraceae bacterium
CGTGCGCAAAATAAGATGTGTGTTTTTTCGGCGGCTTCGCCGCCGAAAAAACACACCCTTGTTCTTTTTGAGGCCGCCGGAGGCGGCCTCAAAAAGAACATCTTATTTCGAACACGTTACCAAGTCAGTCATGTGGCGCAATGAGAATGATTTGAGGCCGAATTTAGGGAAGTTCGTCAGAGTTTTCAAAAATTCTTTTCTGTGTGCTTCATCATGGAGGGAGCTGCCCATTCGGTGAGAACCATTATTTTTGCCAGCGCCACGGTGCTTTTGGTTGTAAAATGCTCTTGTGGGCTGGTAATAAATCCCAACTGTATGTCCAGAATACTTCCACTTTTCCCACTCAAACTCGTGGTGTACCCTGGCGAGGAACTCAACCTCCACATCTTCGAGCCGCGGTACAAACAGCTCGTCAATGAATGCGAGGGAAAGGGAATCACGTTTGGTATTCCGGCGTTTATCAATGACGCGGTGCAGCCCATAGGCACGGAAATCGAATTGGTTGCCATTGTCCAGCGCTATCTGAATGGCGAGATGGATGTGCGCACTAAGGGCATTGGCTTGTTTAAAATTCTTACATTTTTCAAAACGCTTGAAAACAGACTTTACGCCGCAGGCGAAATTGAACCGGTGCCATTCGACCGGGCTGCGGATTTTACCAAAAATGAACAAATCCTTTTCCTCCTCGGTGAGCTGTATAAAATCCTGCAAATAAAAAAGCCGCTGCCACAAAATACACCCGGTTTTCTCACCTTCGGCATCGCCCATATCGTTGGTTTTAGTTTAGAACAGGAATACGAGCTGCTGACGATACCTTTAGAGCGCGACCGCCAGACCTACCTGCTCGAGCAATTGGAGCGGCTGCTGCCCATGGCCCGTGAGATGGAAGAACTGCGGAATAAAGTGCAGATGAACGGTCATTTCAAAAACATCCTTCCCCCGAAATTTCAGTAGCTCCATCAAAGCTGGTACCCCCAGCTTTTGAAGGCCGTTGTTTTCACCAAAAACATTTTTGTATTACTGCCCTTGTCGCCGCCGGTGACTTGCCGGAAGTATCGTTTTTCGACGAGCAGTTTTTGGCGGAGCGCCGCTGTGGGCACCACCCACAGTGAGCCGGCGAATTTGTAAATCCAAAAACCAGCCTTCGAGGTGGCCAGCCCCGTGGGCTTTCCCCGGCACTCGTACTCAATAGCAATATTGCCGGTTTGCGCTGCCATCAGGTCATTTTTTACTTCGAAAGTGAGGCGCAGCTTGGAGATACTCAGGTCGAAGTCTTTGTTGTGGCAGCGCTCGATATCCTCTTTTTTTACTTTAAAATAAGTGGCCAGTTTTTCCAATACTTCCTCCTCGGCCTGGTGGCCGTCTTCGAGGTCTTTGTTGAATTGGTAATGGGCCATGGCTGATTTGCAAAGATTTTCCTGGCACTGAAAGACGCAGATGGATGAGGATTAACAGTCTCCTCCCTCATAATTCTCACCTGAAATATTGCACCTCTACGAAAAACCGGGGGTCCTTGGCACCCAGCAATTTGGCGATGGAAGGGGAGAGCACGACGATAACGTCGTCGCCGTACGCCCTGTCGGGGATTTTGCCGATGACCTTGGCGTAAGCCACCTTTCTTTTCATGGGATTGGTGATTTGAATAACAGAACCCACTGGGGCCGTTCGGTGGAGCGCGTAAAAATCCGTAGCGCCTTTTTTTTCACGCTGCCAATAGGCTGCACCGTTTTGAGAGTACATCGTTCCGGCTGCCTTTTCAGTTTGGAAAATAAAAGATAGCGAATGGGTGGGTACTCCCAATGAGTTACCAATTTGCAACGAATCGGCGATGCCTGCCGTACTGAGCCAGCCAATGAACAGGCACTGCCCCTCGTGTACGATGAATGAACTCAGGTGGTTGCGCTTGTACAGCGTGTCTAATGGGACGCCGAAGCAGGTTTTGGCAATGTGGTAAAAGGTGTCGCCTCGCTTCACCACGTACATCACGGGGGCATAATGCTCGCGGGCATGCAGGGAATCCCGGCATTTTACCACTGCCGGATTGGGGATGGGCACCTTGACGGACAGGCCTTGGGGTATAGGCCCTGCCGCGTTGATGTTGGGATTGAATGCGAAGATGGTCTCTATTTTTAGGCCGTAGAACCGGGCCATGGAGTAGAGGGTTTGCCCTTTTTCCAAGTGATGCAGGAAAACCTTGTTGCCCATCTCATCCACCTGCAGAAAAACCGTATCTTTCGGCGTGAGATATTGCAGGCTGTCCCCGGTGGCCTGAGCGGAGAGAGAAAGAAGAACCCAGCATGTCAGGGTCAAAAAATGCTTTTTCATCGTTTTTCCGGTGATGTGTGACTTTGGCTGCTGTCCGTCCACAAGCCACCACATGGATTTTGAAGTATGCTCAAAAGTAGTAAATCCCTCGGTATCATTCCTGCTCGTTTTGCCTCTTCCCGGTTTCCCGGCAAGCCGTTGGCCGGCATTGCGGGCAAGAGCATGATTCGCCGGGTTTACGAACAGGCAGCGCAGGCGCAGTGTCTCGGCCGGGTCGTCGTAGCTACCGATGATGAGCGCATTCGGGCGCATGTGCTGGACTTCGGAGGCGAGGCGCTGATTACTTCAACGTCGCATTTGTCCGGGACGGAGCGCTGTGCCGAAGTCGCCGGTTTCGCTTCATTCAAAGGTTTTGATATTGTGGTGAATATTCAGGGCGACGAGCCTTTTATCGAACCTCATCAGATAGATTTGGCAGTGAATACCCTGAGAGCAGATAAAACCGTGCCCATTGCCACTTTAGCTTGCCGCATTCGTCAACAATCCATGCTGTCAGACCCCAATGCCGTCAAGGTTGTTTTTGATAAAAAAGGCCGGGCACTTTATTTCAGCCGCCAGGCCATTCCCTTTCTCAGGAATGCGGCTTCCGCCGAATGGCCGGCGCAGCAGGCGTACTACAAACACATCGGGTTGTACGCCTTCCGGCGAAATGCCCTTTTGGAAATCACCGCCCTGCCTCCCAGCCCGCTGGAACAGGCCGAGTCGCTCGAGCAACTACGCTGGCTCGAAAACGGCTACCCCATCGCCGTCGCCCCTTCCGGCCGTGAAAGCCTCAGCGTGGACACCCCCGGAGACCTCGAAGAATTGGTGAAACACATCCACCGCTCCCGATAGCTGCGGCACCCCAAAACGCCAGGTAGTGGCTCAAAGCGGTTGATAGTGACCGGGTGAGTCAAAGTCACCCGGTCACTTGGCAATGTTTCTCAACCCATTTAACCCATTAGCAAACGCTAATACGCCAATACGCTAAAATGAACTATTGCAGCCATTGCGGTTCATCCGCCTTATCGCATAAAATGCCGCCCGGTGATAACCGCCTGCGCATCGTCTGCGGCGATTGCGGCAAAGTACATTACGAAAACCCGCGCATCATCACGGGCTGCCTCCCTTTGTGGGATGGCAAAGTGCTGCTGTGCCGCCGCGCCATAGAACCGATGTTGGGTTTCTGGAACGTTCCCGGTGGATTCTTAGAAAACGGTGAGCGCGTGGAAGACGGCGCCGCTCGCGAAGTGCGGGAGGAGGCCAGAGCCAGTGTGAAAATCCTCGGTGTGCACACCATTTTTACGCTCACCGGTTTTCACCACGTCTATGTGCATTTTCTCGGCGAATTAGTGGATGGCCGTTTCGGGGTGGGGGAGGAAAGCTCTGAGTGCCGCCTTTTCGCTGAGGAGGAAATACCCTGGGAAGACATGGCCTTCCAGTCATCCATTTTTACGCTGAAAAAATATTTTGAAGACAGAAAGGAGGGTGCACAACGGGCGCATCTTGGGGCGTGGTGAGCATTCGGGAATAGCCCGTTTATCAAATGTTTTTGAGATGACCTCGAAAGTGAGTGGGCGGCTTCCAGCTCATCCGCTCAGTTTCAATACGTATTGTTATTCGACCATCGTTTCAAACCTGACCCCCATTTTTCCCATATCTTCGAACAGCCTGTCTGGGTCCACGAGGTGGCCCATCATCCAAAGGCCAGGTTTGCGGACAGAACCGTCAAGATACTGCTTCAGGCAGGCAATCACGGGGATGACCGTAAAATCATAAGCACTGTCGTGTTCGGAAAAAATTTGGACTTTCCGGTGTTGCCCGTTTTTCCCGCCTTCTGCCTTTAACAGAAAAACCACGCCTTCTTCCTTACGAGAGAAATTATTTACTCCGAAGATGAACAACGTTGCCCAGAAATGCCGGAGCGAACCTTTCTTAATTATCTGCGAAAGAAACATCAGGGGGAAGACCAGGTAATCTACAAACCAGTTGAATCCGGTGGTAAAGATGCCCATATCCTTTAGACCAAACATCTGTGGCAAGGGTCGTATTTCCACCAATTCAAACGGCATGCTGTACCGGATACCGAAACGTGGGCCATAGTCAATCTTGATGGAATCTTTGTAGGTGCCGGTTTTCCATTGCCCATTTAGATAAAACTGCGGCTTGTAGTCATCCACCATATCCACGATTTCATAGACTGATTCGGGGCGCTCGATTTTGGCGTTCATCGAAAATGCCACGATGGCTTTGTCGTACCGGTCGAAATATTGGGCACCCTTGCGCACAAAGGCGGCCGGCAAGCCGGGGTGAAAACCTGCCTGCGTGATGAAGCAGCGGCCTGCCTGTTCGATGCGCTCTTTCAATGATTCCATCATGGGCCACGCGTCCTGTTGGAAGTAAATGTCGAGGTAGTCAATGCCAGCTTCCAGTGCTGCTTCCGCTACCTGTTTTGCCCAATTCGCCGTGGTGGCGGCGGCTAATAAAAAATCTATTTCTTGAAATGCCGTGCGGAGGCTTTCCCGGTCTGAAGCATCGGCACACCGGGCCGAAATTCTCTCCGGCGGAAACTCCTCCCTCAATTCGAGGGCATAGTCCTCTGCCTTTTCGAGCCTCCTGCCGGCGACGATAATTTTAGCGGTGGTTTCTTTAAGGAGGTAGCGGCAGAATATTTTACCCGTTCCGCCGTAGCCACCCAATACCAGTATTGTCAAATCATTTTTCATGATTCATGAAGTATTTCAAAACGCTCATCGGTGGGAGGCGCAAGGCTCCGGCATAGATGTGTTTTGAAAAATGTGGTTAGTAAAATTGATGCAGCGAGAGGGAGGGTAAAGTTAGTAGCCGGTTTTCTCAAAGACAAGATGCCATATAAATTCAGGTAATCGCACAGCACGCATTTGCTCTTTATTCTGCGAATCTGTGCAGTTCGGCCTTGCCCTTTTTAGGATGAAATCAGACTTTTGCGCCCGATGCAACAACTTCATCCAAACCAGCCTCTTAGTTGAAAAAAATAATCATCGCCATAGACGGGCATTCCTCCTGCGGCAAAAGCTCCCTCGCCAAAGCCCTCGGCACTGCATTGGGCTATGCCTACGTGAGTACTGGAGACATGTACCGGGCCGTCACGCTTTATTTTATTCAAAACGGGGTGAACCTCGAAGATGCAGGTGCAGTGCATGAGGCGCTGCGCAACATACGGCTCCATTTCGAGCACGGCGGTCAGGGCAACCGCATTTTTCTCAACGGCCAGGATGTGTCGCAGGAAATCCGGAAGATGCCGGTGGCAAACCTCGTCAGCCCGGTGGCCGCCATCCCCGAAGTGCGGAGGGAAATGGTGCGGCAGCAGCAGGCAATGGGCGCCAGGAAAGGCATCGTCATGGATGGCCGCGATATTGGCACTGTAGTCTTTCCCAAGGCTGAGCTAAAGATTTTTCTCACCGCTTCGGTGGATGAACGGGCTCGCCGCCGTTTTGAAGAGTTGAAAGAAAAAGGGCAGTGCGTATCGTTCGAAGAGGTGAAGAATAACCTCTTAGCGCGCGACCGCATTGACTCCACCCGCACTGACAGCCCGTTGTTGCAGGCCAATGATGCCCTCCTTCTTGACAACACCTTCTTCAACCTCGAACAGTCTGTCGAAGTAGCGTTGGATATGGTGCGGGCAGTGTTGGCGAAATTGGATAGCCCCGCCTGATGCTGGCCCGCCGCTCTCCGAAACCAGGAGGTGGGGAGGGCAACGAGGCGTGGACGGGTTCCCTGCGGGAATGGAAAAAAGGGGGAGGAGCCGGCACGAGGGTTTCCATTCCCGGACGGAACCCGTCCACATCATGTGTGCCGCCATGCCCGAAACCGAAACCCCCAACCAAAAAGCCCGCCCCGAAATATCGGGACGGGCTTTCGCATGCAGGCTTAGTACCTGCCGGTAATTTTTATTTCAATTATTCCACCACGAGTTTTTGTGCGGCGGACGTGCCATCTTCGGTGACCACGTTGAGGAAATACATCCCCGGAGCGAGGTCGCCTTTGGCGATGATGAGTTGCGGGCCGTTCACGGCGTACACTCTCATCACCTGGCCGGCGAGGTTAGTCAGCCTCACCTGTCCATCGAGGATGGCGGAGTTGAAGCTCACCACGGTTTGCTCACTGAACGGGTTTGGTGCGATGGTCATCGGAATTTCGATGAACTCATGCGTGGCAACCACGTTGCAGCCGAGGCAGGTTTCCCAGGTATAGCAAAGGTCCGTGTCCACGGCAGGAATGACGAGCAGGCGGTTGTCGTTGTTCGGGTTTTTGCAATTGGCATCTTCGGCGCCCATGCACTCCTGTTGCACACCACAATTGCCCCATGAGGTGGCAGTATTGAGGAACTTGAATTCCAGATTCTGGCCTGCCGATGCTGCGGGGAATTCGATGGTGGTGCTCCAAACATCATTGCCCAGATCGGTGAAGGCCGGAGCAGCCGTCGGGTCCCAATCGGGTAAAGCAGCACCATTGGCGCCAAAGTTACCGGCGATTTTCACCGTTTCGAGGGTGTTGCCAGCGGCGAGATAGTACGTCAGGTCAACAGCGAAGGTGACGGACACGGTAGGTACGGGAAGCGCTTCGTACAGCACGTCGTCGAAATAGACAGTGTTGTCACTGTTGATGGAGAAGATGTCTATGCCTCCCAAGTTTCCAGTATAAGGTGCGCCGGATTCCACCTGTACACCGTCAACCCAAATGTCCATGGTGTTGTCGTCGAGGTTGAAAGTGTGTACCACGTCGAACCAGGTGTCTTCGGGATAGGTGAAGGCAGTACCTGTTTCAGCGACAACACCTTGACCGAAGGTGGCGGTATTACCTTGAGTGTCATTACCGAAGTGCATGTTGAGGTTCCAGGCCACGCCGGGGGTTTCATCTTCCTGCACGTTGTAATAAGCCACATGGCCTGCCGGAATGTACATGCTCCAACGCAGGTTGTAGCTGCCGGAAGTCTGGTTGCCGAGGAGCAGCAAGACATCTTGCGCACCAGTGTTGCCAACGTAAAGTGATTTGGTACCGCTCTGCGCATAGTCGGTACTTACAATACCATCTTCCGGGCCGGCAGAGGCGCCGCTCCAGGTACTCCACCAAGCAGCATTTTCGCTGGTGAAAGAACCACCTTCATAAAATTCGAGGTTGTCGCAGATGAGGGCATCCGGAGAATCGCAGGCTGGCAGTTCCGTGTACAGTACATTATCAATATAGTAGGTGTTTGTGTTGTCCACCGAGAAGAAGTCAATGCTACCGATGTTGCCAGTGTAGGGCAGCAATCCGATTCGAGTGCCATCAATGAAAACGGCCATCTGGTCGTTGTCGAGGTCGAAGGCCATGGCCACCTCGAACCATTGATCTTGCGGGAAGGCAAACGGGTCGTCAGTGGCGAGGGTAGTTTCTCCTAACCCCGGTGTGGTAGTTGCGCTGGCGGCTTTACGGTTAAAGTATGCCTCCATATTCCATTGAACGCCGGGCGTTTCTTCATTTTGGATGTTGAAATATCCATGTGCCCCGGTGGGAACGTACATCTGCCAGGAGAGGCGGTAGCTTCCCGTGGATTTGTTGCCCAAAAGCAGTAGGACATCCTGAGCGCCGGTGTTGCTCACAAGCATTGAGTTAATGCCTTCGTAAGCCTGGTCGCCGGAGACAATGCCGTCTTCAGGGCCACCCTCTGCGCCGCTCCATGTACTCCACCAGGCAGCTTGTGCAGCAGTGTTGGAGCCGGTGGCATAAAATTCCAGGCCATCGCAAATGAGGGCATTGGCAGGGCACTCGGTCAATACAGCGGTGTATTCCACGTCGTCAATGTAGAAAGTGTTGTCGGAGTTGATGGAGAAAAAGTCAATAGCACCGAGGTTGCCGGTGAAATCCATGGAAGAAACCATGACGCCGTTCACGAAGGTCCTCAGATTATTGGCGTCGAGGTCGAACATGTGCACCACTTCGAACCAGGTGTCTTCGGGATAGGTAAAGGTGCTGCCATCTTCGGCAACCACACCTTCGCCAAAGACGGCGGTATTACCTTGAGTATCGTTGCCGAAGTGCATGTTGAGGTTCCAGGCTACACCAGGGGTTTCATCGTCCTGCACGTTGTAATAGCCGACGTGGTTGGCGGGGATGTACATATTCCAGGCCAGCCGGTATTTGCCACCTGTTTGATTGCCGAGCAGCAGCAGCACGTCTTGTGCGCCGGTATTAGCAACGAGCAATGAGTTGGGAGCGGAGGAGGCCTGAGCGTCGCTCACGATGCCATCTTCCGCACCGCCGACAGCACCGCTCCATGTGCTCCACCAGGGAGCATTGGCAGCAGTGGTAGAACCGGCGGCGTAGTTGTCGAAGTTGTCGCAAATAATGGCGTTCGGGTTGGAGCATGCTGGTGGCGGGCAAGGATAGCAAGAGCCGATGCAAACGAGGCCCAGATTTTCGTCGGTCAGGCCTGCCACACCGTAGCGGTTGAAGCCGCCGAAGCCATCGTCAATACCACAATCGGTCAGGTCAGCGCTGGGTTCCCAGCCATCGGTGCCATTCAGGTATTTCCACTGTAGCTCATCACCAGCGGTGACGGCAGCCGTATAGGACCAGGTGCCATCGCCATTGTCGGTCATGTCCGTTTGTGTCCAACCAGTGAAACTACCGGCGATTTTCATCCCGGAGGGATTGACTACCGATTGGCTCATGTCCACATTGAAAGTGAGATTTACTGTGGGCAGGGCACCAAATGACACATTGAAATCAAATCCGTTTGCATCCCAAACGTCATCCCAATAGATGAGGTAGGTCTGCCCTGCATACACCACGACGTCGAGGCTGGAGGCGAAGAGTTCGCCAGTTCCGAGGTCGCAAGCATCGTCATTGTCGCCGACTATGCTGAGGGCGTTGCGGCAACCTTGTAGTACCACCAAACGGGTGTCAGCGCCGCCGTTGCAGGAGTTTACATTCATCACGGCATCCGAGGGAGCAACGATGGTGTAAACTTTGGCTGCCACTGCATCACTAAATAAAGAGCCAGTGCCTGTAAGGGGAGTCGCAGTATAAGTGCCTGCACCGGGGAGGGCAATTTCCGCACCCACAGCCTCGCCATCGGCGGGCTTGTTAGCGGGCATGGTGGCGGTGACGCCATTGCCCAGTTCAGCTTTGATGATTTGGCAATTGTTGTAGCTGATCATCACAGCGGGAATGGTGAGTGCGCAACCGTCGGTGCCACCCATGACGATGGCAGTGTCCGGCAGTGTGCTATTGTTACAAACAACAACAGCGATAGCACCGGCAGCTTCGGCATTCAACGCTTTTACCGTGAAAGCGCAGGCACCTCTGTCAATGAGAGCGATTTTCCCGGTGAGATCGTTGGCAGCGGGAGCGCAGCCGTTAGAAACTCCGGTACCATCGTCTATGAGCACTAAATCCGCAGCTTGTGCATTGGCCCAGGGGCCAAATGCAGCTTGCACTGCTATGTAATCGCCGGCAATTCCTACCGGGGCAGAAATGGTCAGTGGCGATTGGGAGAGGGCAGTACCTGTCGCCCAAAACAGGACGGCAAATACCAGCAGTTTAGATAAGTAGTCTTTTAGCATAACATCAAATTTTGGTTAAACAATAATTTTATTCCAATGAACGCACCGGCTAAACGCCGGCAAGCCTAATTTGGCGAATTGTTTTTTCCGGTGGGCGCCGCAGCCTCAGAGTTCCTGCTCCCGCCGGCGATTGAATGTCACTGCCTCCCCCTTTCTTGTGTTTCCTCTACCAGCGCTCCATTGCGCATTTTACCTGTTGTTCATCCACAACGGGCGATTATTTCACCGTAGCAAAACTGCCGGCAGGGTTGTGATGATGTAGTTTTGATTTTGTATTTATAGAAAAATTGCCTGGTGGATGGCAGGATAGGTCTGAATCTCCAAAGAGTACATTTAGTGAGCCGAGACATTTCATGCGGTATTGGGTGAGTGGGTACAGTTTATTCACTGCGCTAAAATAGTCAGAATTTTCACTTGTAAAAGAATTTTGAGTGCGATTATTTTCCCAACCCCGGATGACCATTGCCATCAGCCCACCCTTTGCGGGCCTTCCCTGCCCCGGTGTTTACCTGAAACCATTGAAAAGCAGCATTTTCCAAATTCCGGGCTGTTTGTTGCAATGCCAGTTCGAGATGCTGCGACTGCGGACTGATGGCAATTGTGGCAGCGAGGCCAATGGCTTTCGTCTGCGCCGGACTCGCTTCCACCGCTCCGCAAAATGCCACGACCGGCACGTTGTGCTGCGCCGCTTTTTTGCAAATGCCGTGGATGAGTTTGTGGCGGGCAGTTTGCCCGTCGAGCTTCCCTTCTCCAGTGACCACGAGGTTAGCCTGTTGCAGCAGTTTTTCAAACCCCGTAAGTTCCATCAGGGCATCAATTCCCGGCGTAAGTGTAGCGTTTAAAAATGCCATGGCCCCAGCTCCCAGCCCTCCGGCAGCGCCCGCTCCGGGGATGGCTGAAAAATCTTTCCCGAAATGCTTTTTCAGTACCGCTGAAAAATGCTGCATGCCTGCCTCTAATTGCTCGATGGCATCATCATCCGCTCCTTTTTGCCGGGCATAAACTCGGGCGGCACCTTGTGGCCCAAGCAGCGGATTGTCCACATCGTAAATGACCACTATTGGAGGAACTGAAGCCTGAGGACTGAAGACTGAAGACTGAGGACTGAAATGGTGGACTTGGTCAAGGTATCTGCCAGTGGGGGGCAGTTCTTTCCCCTGCGGGGAAATGAAACGCCAGCCGAGGGCAGCGGCCATGCCCATGCCGCCATCGTTGGTAGCGCTGCCGCCAATGCCGAGTACAATTTTTTTTGCACCGCGTTTTTTTGCATCGGCCAATAGTTCGCCTGTGCCAAATGTGGTCGTGTCGAGGGGGTTGCGTTCTGCCGGGCTGAGGCGTTGCAGGCCGGATGCTCCGGCCATTTCGAGAAAAGCCACCTCCCCATTTTCGGAAAGAAAATAAGACGCCTCCACCGGCCGGAACAGTGGGTCGTTTACGGTGCACTGCACTTCCCGGCCGCCGAGGTGATGCGCCAACACCGAAGCCGTGCCTTCGCCACCATCGGCCATTGGGAACACTACCGTTCCGGCTGCCGGAGCAGCTTTTCTGATGCCCCGTTCAATGGCCTCGCACACTGCGAGCGACGGCAGCGCATCTTTAAAGGAATCGGCAGCGATGAGGATTTTCATTATTTCAATGCTGCTCTACTTCAGCCATACCCTCGTGAGTGAATGGTTGGAGGTGATGTACAGCGCCTTCCCGCCGTTGCCGAAGGCGCAGTTGGAATTGGGCACACCGGTAATGATCTTGCCGAGCAGGGTGCCATCGGGTTTGAAGATGTACAACGCCGAGGGGCCGGTGGCAAAGAGGATGCCGTTGGGACTGACTTTCATGCCGTCGGGCAGGCCGGTGAATTCGGCGGTCACGTTGGCGGTGGCGTCGTAAAACACCCGCCCGTTGGCGAGGGTGCCGTCCGGCTGTATGTCGTAAGCCATCCAAATGGCGCGTGCCGGGTCGGAGTTGGAGATGTACAGCGTTTTTTCATCGGGAGAAAGAGCTATGCCGTTGGGGCGGGAAAGCGAATCAATAAGCAGCTCCATCGTGCCATTTGTGTGGAGGCGATAGACGCCCTGAAAGGGAATTTCCCGCGAGGGGTCTTTGTCTTGCAGCGGCAGGCCATAGGGCGGGTCGGTAATGTAGAGGTTGCCGTGGCTGTCGAAGCAGGCGTCGTTGGGGCTGTTGAAGCGCTTGCTTTTCCATTGCCCGGTGAGGGTGGTAAATGCTGGCTTGGGTTCGCTGACCGGAGCGTCCATGAGGGCCATCCGGCGGTCGCCATGCTGGCAAAGAACGAGGTGACCGGCGTCATCGAGCAGCAGGCCGTTGGAGCCTTCCCGGTGTTGGGTGGTGTCGCCGGTGTAGCCGCTGGGCGTAAGGTACAGGCTGGCTCCTTGGCCTTCTTTCCATTTAATAATTTGGTTGGCGGGCACATCCGAAAACAAGAGGTACTCGCCCCCGGCTACCCAAACGGGGCCTTCCGTCCATTGATAGCCTTCGGCTAAAATTTCGATTTTGGCGCTATCCGCCAGAATGTCGTTCAACGCTGGCGACAGCCGCTCGATGGTGCCGGTGGAGGGGTACGTGGGCCGGGGAGCCTCCTTTTGCTCAGTAGTTTTTTGCCGGGTGCAGGCCGAGGTGAGAAGGCCGGCGAATAGGAGAAGTGTCCAAAAGTTTTTCATGGATAGCCGTTTTTATGTTGGGTGAAAAATAGAGACGGCTAATGTAAGGAAATTCAGGGGAAAGGCGGAATCTGTTGCTATACTTTGAAGCGGTAGGTTTTGTCCATTTCGAAACCTTATAGGTTTGGCTGCCGGAAGCGACAAAACCTGCCGCTCCAAAGTATAGTTGCCGATGGGAGTAAACTGTATAAAAACGTGGTTCAAGGTTAAATCACCAAAACGAGCTTGTGCAAAAAACCTGCCCACCTCCCCTGAATGATTCCCTATCTTTGCCCCCGGAACCCAAAACCAGAAACCCGAAACCAGCGTCCAGTCAAATGTCCAATTCCTACAAATACGATCTGCGCGGCGTCTCGGCCAGTAAATCCGAGGTGCACGAAGCCATCAAAGACCTCGGCAAAGGCCTGTACCCGCTGGCTTTTTGTAAAATACTGCCCGATGTGGTGGGCGGCAGCCCCGGCCATTGCAACATCATGCATGCCGATACAGCGGGCACCAAGACGAGCCTTGCCTACCTATATTGGCGGGAGACCGGCGACCTGAGCGTGTGGGAAGGCATTGCGCAGGATGCCCTCGTGATGAACCTCGACGACATGGCCTGCGTGGGTTGTGTGAACGACATCGTCGTGTCGTCCACTATCGGCAGGAACAAGAACCTCATTCCCGGCGAGGTTATCCGCACCATCATTCAATCGGCCACGGCTTTTGCGGAGAAAATGGCCCGGCACGGCGTACACCTCCACCTCTCCGGCGGCGAGACGGCGGATGTGGGCGACATCGTGCGCACGATAGACGTGGGGTACACCACCTTCGCCCGGTTGAAGCGCAGCGAGGTCGTTGTCAACGATATTCAGGCGGGGGACGTGGTGGTAGGCTTGGCCTCGTTCGGGCAAGCGAGCTACGAAACTGCTTACAACGGCGGCATGGGCAGCAACGGCCTCACCGGTGCCCGCCACGACGTGTTCAGCCACGAATATGCCGCAAAATTTCCCGAAAGCTACGACCCCAATACACCGGAAGACGTCATCTACACCGGTTCGAAAAAACTGACCGATACCATTAAATTACATGGTCTGGAAATCACCGCCGGGAAATTGGTGCTTTCCCCGACCCGCACGTATTTACCCGTTTTGAAAAAATACCTTACTGAGTTTGGGAAAGAGCACATCCACGGCCTCATCCATTGTACCGGCGGGGGGCAGGCGAAGGTGAAACATTTCATCAAAAACAAGAGGGTGGTAAAAAACAACCTTTTCGATTTGCCACCGCTGTTCGAGCTTATCCAAAACGAATCGGGTACCGGCTGGCGGGAGATGTACCAGGTGTTCAACATGGGCCACCGGCTGGAGTTTTACCTCCCCGGCGCTGAGGTTCAAACCGTGTTGGACGTGGCCCGCTTTTTCAATATAGACGCCCGCATAATTGGCCATGTGGAAGCTGCGGACGGCGAGGCAGTGCGCGTAGAAAGTCCTTTCGGGAATTTTGAGTACTGACGCAGGGTAATATGGGGGGCATGTCATTTTACCAATAAATGACCTGTTGGAAATTGCCCACATTCTGTTGGCAGCTCTGCCAAAGCACTGCCTTTGAAATTGGCAATTCCCATCTGTTTTTTGAGTCAACCGGGAGGGGGCCAAAGGTTAACGCATTAAAATTTTTTACCCACTTTGGCATAGTTTTAGAAGACTGGAAGAAAATCGAATTCTGGCCAACAAATCAGGTTTTGGTACTGATGCGAAAGACAAAAAATATTCTCGCCAAACGACAAACACCTACCGGCAAGCACATCTAATAAAGTTCCGGCAATAGCCTTGTAACGAAAGAGCGGCTTTCAAGAAGCACACCTTGAGTGCCAAGGGTTTCTATTGTCTATAATTAACCATTACCCTGGAAAATTTGGGAACCCAAAAATGTATATCCCATGAATTTAGTTACTCGTTATTGTTTGTTCACTTGTTGCCTGTTGCTTTCCTTTTCGCTGCGTGCAGGTACCATTTTCCCCAGTGACACACTTGTTGTCCAAACGTATAACTGCACTGGCATGACCAATGTATGTGTAGGCATTCCGGCTACGGAACTCGGCGGTTTTACTCTCATTCAGGATGGGGCACCTTACGCCGGAGGCGTGAATGGATGCAATTTCGACACGACGGTCACCTACACCTATAATACTCTGCTGGGTCTTGGCACTCTTGGTCCCTATCATCTCGATTCCTGGCTGGTAGATGGGCAGGTGTTCAATGGTGAGTTTCTCAACATTACGGCCTTAGTAGCCATGCTGAACGGGTGGGACCCTCAAGGCAACTGGGTACACGACCCCAATTCCCTCTCGATTTCCGGCGGCACGCCGGGCAAAAGCTACAGCAATATGGAGGTGACGGTGATGATGAATAATACCCCTTCCACTATCGGGATGAACTTTGGCCTGCTGCCACAAGGTACGGAGATGGCCTTTTCGGAAGGCACCCACAGCCTCGTGGCTACAGACAATGCGAACGGTCTGAAGGATACGCTCATTGTCGTTGTGGAATGCCTGCCGCCGCCCACTACGGTAAATTTCCAGGATACCATTCAGGCCAATGGCTTTCCCTTTGTGCTTTGCCTCGATACCACACAGTTGCCGGGCAATGTGGTTTCCATTGAAAATGCGTGTCCGGGGCAGTCGGGCGAGTTCGTCTCTTTTTACCTCGACACGGCTGACTATTGCGTGAAATATGCCGGTATAAAATGCGGAGGTACGGAATCAGCCTGCATCGTTATTTGCGACAATACGGGGCTGTGCGATACCACCAATGTTACCGTGACGGTTGATTTTTCGTTGTGCGCAAAAACCTCGCAGAAATGGAATGATACCCTCGTGGTCAATTTTACCAAAACCTATTGTTTAGATACAACGGCTCTGCCGGGCATTATCCAAACAGTGGATAATATATGCCCTGGTGAGTCGGGAGAAAGTGTAGTGTTCGAGTACGACGAAACGACGCATTGCCTGACATATACCGGCATTGCACCGGGCCTCGACCAAGCCTGCTTTTTGCTCACCGATGAGTTCGGAAACACTGATACTGCTTACGTTTGCGTATATGTGAAGCTGCCGGATAGTGGTATAATTCTTGACACGCTACTGCTTGGTCAGAACCAGACCTATTGTATCGACGCCAGCGAATTGGCAGGCAATGTTGTAAATATTGAAAACTTTTGTCCTGCTTTTCCAGCCAATGAGGTTAGCTTTGCTGTTGATGCAGTAAATTTATGTATTGATGTACAAAGTCTGACAATTGGCACTGATACGGCGTGCATCTATATTTGTGACAATTACGGCGTTTGCGATACCACCCATTTGTACATAACCGTAGTGCCAGATATTGTCAACCCCTGTGCAAATTCCCTTCCCCCTGTTGCCAACAATGATTTGGCAAGCACACTGTTGAACACCCCCGTTAATGTTGAAATATTAGCCAATGATGACCTTGGCGATTGTCAGTTTGTCACCATTACCGTGCTCGATGCCAGCAGCGGCGGCGAAGGCCCAATACATGGCCTCACGGCATTGAACCCGAATCAAACGGTGGATTACGTACCCGATTTGGATTTCTGCGGATTAGATACCTTCGAGTATGTTTTGTGCAGCCCCGTGAGTTGTGATACGGCCATGGTATTGGTGAACATAAACTGTACGCCATTGGATTCCATCATTATCTACAATGGGATTTCTCCGAACAGAGATGGATTGAATGATTTCTTCACCATCGAAAACATTGAGCAATTTCCGGATAATGAGTTGAGGGTTTACAACAGGTGGGGTAACTTGGTTTTCCAACAACAGGGATATGAGAACACCTGGGACGGGAAATATGGAAGTTCTGATTTGCCGGATGGAACGTACTACTACTACCTCACTTTCGGCGATGGGCGTGAATTTTCGGGATTTCTACAAATACACCGATGAAAAAAAGCAATTGATTTTAGATTTCATTATTCCATTCAATCTATTTACCGCTCGTTCATAACCAGAAAAATTAACCGGAACTTTTCCAAAATTCTCCAGCATGAAAAAACATTTGACCATCATCTCGCTCTTTCTTTTGATTGGACATTTCATCCTTGCCCAGCAAGAGCCAATGTTTACCAAGTACATGTTCAACAGCTTGATATTTAACCCGGCTTATGCAGGCTCGGCTGAACACATGAGCATCGGGTTGCTGCACCGCACCCAATGGTATGAAATCAACGGGGCGCCACAGACTGAGACGTTTACCCTCCACACCCCTCTTCGCAACGAGCGCGTGGGTGTTGGTTTTAGTGTAATAAATGACAAAATAGGGCCGACCAACACCACGGGTGTCAACTTGGTGTATGCCTATCGAATCCCGTTGGGCAAAGCCAAGTTGAGCATCG
>SCUG01000445.1 GCA_004297645.1 Saprospiraceae bacterium
ATCAGCTGGCAGCAGAGTGGTTCAGCGGCAAAGCCAAACTAACCTACCGCGACGAATATTCAAGGCAGAGTTTTAGTGCCAATATTCGCATCCGCAAAGACAGCGTCATCTGGATGAATTTCAAAAAATTCAGCCTCGAAGCCGCACGAGTGCTCATCACTCCCGATTCTGTTTTCATCCTCGACCACATCAACAGCCAATACAGCATCGAGCCATTCGAATACGTCCAGCGCCGGTACAACCTGCCGGTCGGGTTCCAGGGCTTGCAGGCCATGATACTCGGCAACCCGGTCTTCTTTTCCCAAAACACAGAGGCGGCGGTGGAGGAGCAACGATATGTCATGAGCCAGAAAACCGGCCGGTATGCCGCAAAATACTGGTTAGACGGAGCGAATATGCTGTTGCAGGAATTCATGGTGGAAGATTTTCGCAACCACCGGAAGATGTCCGTGGAGTCGTCGGATTACCAATCGTTGGAGCACAAGCAGAGATTTTCCTATTTTCGTAGCTTTAACTTAAGCCATCCCGACTTTGGAGAGATAGCGTTGGATGTCAAGTTTTCCAAAGTAGAAATAAATGTCCCTAAAAGTGTCAATTTCGAAATACCCGCCAGGTATGAAAGAATCAATTAGCGCTGTGAAGTACCTCACAACTGCGGTTTCTCTTTTATTGATGCTTTGTTTCTTGATGATGAGTGTAGGTGCTTTTGGGCAACAGTCGCGGAAAGACCTGGAGGATAAACGCAAGCAATTGCTCAAGGAAATCGAGCGCACCTCCAGCTTGCTCAAGCAAACCCAAAAAAACAAGGAAGCCACCTTTTCGCATTATATCACCCTGCAAAAGCAGATATCAAAGCGGCAGCAGCTCATCGAAACGCTCCAAACCGAAATCGCCTTCATGCAGAGCAACGTGGACCGTACCTCCGGGGTTATCGAAGCACTTTCCGGCGATGTGGACCGCCTTAGAGAGGAGTACGCCAGCATGGCGCGCCATGCTTACCGCCAGAAGCTGAGCGGCAGCGCCTGGCTTTTCATATTCTCCGCAAAGAACTTCAACGATACTTTCCGGCGTTGGCAGTACCTTCGCCAGTACGACAGCTACCGCCAAAAACAGGCCCGCCTCATTTTGGAAACCCAAAAGACCCTGATGAACAAAATCAATATTCTGGAACAGCGCAAGTTGGATAAACTACACCTCCTTGACTCAGAAAAGCGGCAATCGGAAATTTTGGGCCTGGAGGTTAGCGCCAAAAACAGATTGCTCGGAGAGCTTAAGGACGATGAAATCCGTCTCAGCAAAGAACTTCAAGCCAAAGAAATCGCAGCAGCAAAGCTGAGCGCTGCCATAGAGCGCGTCATCAAAGAGGAAATCGCAAGGGCGGGCAATGCTGCAAAAGCGAAATCGCCGGCGACAAAGGCCTCCACAGACAAGGCCGTGGCACTGTCGAAAGATTTTCAAAAAAACAAAGGCCGGCTGCCCTGGCCCGTGAAAAACGGCGTCATTACCGGCTATTTTGGAAAACAACAGCACCCCACCATAAAAACCATCGAAATCACCAACAATGGCATTGACATTCGTACAGACCAAGGCTCTCTGGTCAGGGCCGTGTTTGACGGGAAAGTCGCCGGCACCCAATTTATCCCCGGCTATGATTATATGGTAATTTTGCAGCACGGCGATTTTTACACCGTGTACTCCAACCTCGAAGAGGTGAACGTCAGGAAGGGCGACGAAGTGAAAACGCGGCAAGATATAGGAAAAGTGAGCACTGACCGAAAGACCAATACCTCCGAGGTGCATTTTGAAATCTGGCAGGAAAAAACGAGGCTGAATCCCTCGGAATGGGTATCTGGCAAATGAGGACATGACATAAATGCGCCTTTTGCAAAAAAGGTCTGCCCTGTTCTCAAAACTACGGAGGTCTTTTTTAAACTTTAATAATGAACAAAGAGTGGAACATAACTAAGGCCCGCAGTAAAGGCATCAAAGCAGAGACGGAACACGCCGTTCTGGTGGGGCTGGTGTACAACCTCCAAACCGAAGAAGAAGTACAGGAGTACCTCAATGAGCTGGAATTTCTTGCCCTCACAGCAGGCGCCGAAACCCGGAAGCGCTTCGTCCAGAAACTGCCCCATCCCGACCCGCGCACTTTTATCGGCAAAGGGAAAATGGAAGAAATAAAAGACTACCTCGACCGGCACGAAGAGATAAACCTCGTCATTTTCGACGACGACCTTTCCGGCAAGCAGGTCTCAATTCTGGAAACAAATCTGAAGGTGAAAATCGTGGACCGCAGTAGCCTCATCCTTGACATTTTCGCCCAAAGGGCGCAAACCTCACAGGCCAGGACCCAAGTCGAACTCGCACAATTGCAGTATCTGCTGCCACGCCTGCGGGGGCTTTGGAGCCACCTCGAACGCCAGCAAGGCGGCATCGGCATGCGGGGGCCGGGCGAAAAAGAAATCGAGACAGACCGCCGGATAGTGCGCGATAAGATAAGCCTGTTGAAAAAACAATTGGAAAAGATAGACCGGCAAGCCTCCACCCAACGCAAAAATCGCGACCGGCTCATCCGGGTGTCGCTCGTGGGCTACACCAACGTAGGCAAATCCACCCTGATGAATGTCCTGAGCAAATCCGATGTCTTCGCAGAAGATAAACTCTTCGCCACACTCGACACCACCGTGCGAAAAGTGGTTTTTGAAAACGTGCCCTTTCTGCTTTCCGACACGGTGGGGTTCATTCGCAAACTGCCACACCATTTAGTGGAGAGCTTTAAATCCACCCTCGACGAAGTGCGTGAAAGCGACATTCTGCTCCATGTGGTGGACATCGGGCACCCCCGGCACGAAGACCACATAAAAACCGTCAATCAAACGCTTCAAGAATTGGGCGCCCGCCAAAAACCAACCCTCCTTATTTTTAATAAAATAGACCTCTACCGCCAGCGCAACTTCGACGAATTATTAGACAACCAAACCAAAGCTGAGATTGAGAGCGACCTGAAATCCCGCCTGAAAAATGAGTTTGAAGTGGACAACGTCTTCATCTCGGCCATCAGCAAAGAAAACCTGGACGAACTGCGCGCAAAGGTGATAGCTATGGTTAAGCAGGAATACCAGGTGCGCTACCCCTATGAGGTGCAGCCTTGGTGAATAGTCCGCAGTCTTCAGTCCACAGTCCGCGGACTGAAGACTGCGGACTATTCACTCCCTCTCTAAGCCCCGGATGCGCCGTTGAACGTGAATATTTTTAATTCTTTCCTTCAGAAAAGTAGCTTCGTGAACTTCCAGGTTTGAAAAATACTGAAGGCCCAACCCGGTGGCCCACAGGCCAAATATCAGCAGCAGCACAAACATGGAAATGAAGGTGGCCAGCACCGTCGAAAACAATGTCCCATTTTCTTCGGAGAAGAAAAAATTCATGCTGAACGCGTCCAGTAAAAACCAGAGAATGCCGGTGTCGAGGAGAAGAAAAAACAGCGTACCGCAGAGCACCAGCGTAAAAAACAGTCCGAGCATCTGAAAATATACACCTCCCGAAAGCAAAATCGTGCGGCCTGCACCCTGCATAAAACCCGTCCGCTCGGTGAGCATCGTTTGCATCCAAAGAAAAAGCAGCGGGAATGTGAAGAACATCATCAGCGGGGTGTACCACTCAAGCGTGATGATGACGATGTTCAGCAGCAGGACCACGGCCAGTGTTTTAGAAAAACTCCAAACGATGTCAGGCCACCGGCGCCGTTCACCTGAGCCGGGATTACTCGCTTTATCCATCAAAATTTGCACGGTAAAGGCGGTGACAGCGAGCGCCAGCGCGGTGAAAGGCAACAGCCAGGGATGGTGCTCATTCACAAAAAAGCGATGCAGTACACTAAAGGTGCCGAACAACCCTTCGGGAAAGGAGAACAGTTTCACAGCGGAAGCATTCGCTGCCCCAAATGCCCCGGCACAATAGATGGCAGCTCCCGCACCCGATGCGAGGGCTATGGGTTTGAAGTTTTCCCTAAAAAACAGGAAGGTGTCTGTGAAAAGCGCACCCGTATTTTTTACGCTCGAGAAACCGATGTTTTTTGCCCCACCGGGCGTGAGCCGGTGCGGCTCTAAGTGGGAAAATCCTCTCTTGGCCTTCCAACGGGGGTAAAGCACAAAATAGAACAAAACGAAACCAAGACACAGAAAAATGAAAGCGCCCCGCAAAACATCCGGCGCACCAGTGTGGCGGGTGAGGTAGCTTTCGGTGAACCCGGCGATGATGAACAGCGGCACCACTCCCATCATCATGCTGACGCCGCGCCGCGCCGCCATTTGGAAAGAGCGCATGCGGGAGAGGGTACCCGGAAATGCCAGGCCCCGGCCCATCGTCAGTCCAGCAGCTCCGGCTATTACGATAGACGACAATTCGAAGGCACCGTGCAGCCACACAGCGAGGAAAGACTCGCGAAACAGCCCATGTTCGATAAAAAAATATTGGAATGCGCCGAGCATGATGCCATTGCGCAGCAAAATGCCAAGAGTGCCGATGCCGTAAAAAAGCCCCATCGCAAAGGTGTAAAACGACACCATGATGTTATTCAGCGTGATGCCGAGAAACATGTTGAACTCGCCCCGCTCTTTGTACACTGCCATAGGATCGCCGGAGGCAATGTTTTCCTGCGTCATTCGCACGTAATCTTCGCCGAGCATGGCCTGCACAAAATCGGGGGCGGCGGCACTGGACAACATGCCGATGGCTACCGCCACCGAGAATACGAGGAAAGAAAGCAACAATTCTTTTCGCGCATCATACATCAGGCGGGGTAAGTCGTCGAGCCAAAAAGCCGTGAACCGGCTGCGCTTCGATTCCTTGTTTTTGTAGATGTTGAAAAATAACCGTTGTGCCAGGCTGTTGAGATAAACCCGCACCGAGCGATTGGGGTAAAACGTGCGGGCATGCGACAGGTCGTCGGTCACCTGAATGAAAAGGTCGTAGAGCTTGCCGGGGTCCTGTTGGTCTCCTTCCAGTGTCTCTTCCAACGCCTTCCATTTTTTTTCATTCTGCTGGATAAACGAGGTCTCGCGCATAGTTCGGGTAAGTTAGCGCCTAAAAGTACAAAGAGCTGCCCAGGCGAGGATATTCTCTTTCTGAAAAAGATTTTACGCCAACCATGATTTTTGGAACTTTGCACGCTTTTTGAAATGCCCTTAAATTAAAAATTGACCGGTTATGAAATGGACGACAGTTATTTTAAGCTTTGGCTTTTTATTCTACTTTGCCTGCTGTAACAAACCCTCTGTAGCCAACGGGCCGGGTGGTACTGACCAGAAAATTGAAGTGCTTCCGGATTCTGCAAGAGTAGCTGCCATTGACCTGTACCGGCAAGAAGTAAGACAGAAAAATTTGAACAATGAATTTGCCGAACAAAAGATAAAGCCCCACCTTTTTAGTGACAACGACTCTGGTCTGGTGCTAAGAGACAGCAGCGGGAAAATCGTAAGAGCCGGGTTCAGGATTTTTCAGGATAGTATGGAAGAAATGATCGTCTATCATTTCAAAGATGGCGAGATGGTGTTTGTTGACTCCAGGGAATGGCACAAGCAAGGTGCTGCCCCTTATGCTACCCAGCTTTATGCTTATTGCGACGAAAAAGGGCAGATATTTCAGGCTCAAAACCGTTCCATCCAACTTTCACCTGGGCAGCCTCCTTTGCAGTTGGGAAATGAGACCTTGATTGATGTTTCGCCAAAGGCAGATTCTCTCACCAAAATGCTCAAAGATAAATGGCAGAAATACTTGGAAGCCGTCAATGCCAACCTCTGATGAGCCGCTAAAAAAATCAGGTGCTATGTGAAAGCGTGTGAGTAAGGTATGCAGGGTACCCCTTTGCTCGACTTTAGCCATTTGAGCAATCCCGGTTATCAACAAACAAAAGTGCCGGGTTAGCGAGGGTTTTAGTTTTTGGATGTCGGTAGAAAATACCGACATTCAAAAACTGGCAGTCAACCGCAAAAGTGCTGGTA
>SCUG01000446.1 GCA_004297645.1 Saprospiraceae bacterium
GGGGGTTGGTGGATGGTGGCGTGGACATCCTGCTCGTGGAAACTATTTTCGACACCCTGAATGCAAAGGCTGCCCTTTTTGCCATAGAAACGCTATTCGACGAGCGCGGCATTCGCCTCCCGGTGATGATTTCGGGCACCATCACCGACGCCAGTGGCCGCACGCTGTCGGGCCAAACCGTTGAGGCATTCTGGATTTCTGTGAAGCACGCCCGTCCGTTTTGCATTGGTCTCAATTGCGCCCTCGGCGCAAAAGAAATGCGGCCCCATCTGGAAGACCTGTCGCGGATTGCCAATTGCTACACCCACGCCTATCCCAATGCCGGCTTGCCCAACGAATTTGGAGAGTACGAACAAACCCCGCACGAAATGTGCAGTTTCATAGATGATTTTGCACAAAGCGGTTTTGTCAATATCGTCGGTGGCTGCTGCGGTACCACTCCTGAGCACATCCGCCACATGGCCCAACATATAAAAGGTGTAAAACCGAGACCGGTGCCTGAGTCGTCGCGGTACACCATGCTTTCGGGCCTGGAACCGCTCATACTTCGGCCGGAAAGTAATTTCATCAACGTGGGCGAACGCACCAATGTGACAGGTAGCCGCAAATTTGCCCGCCTTATCAAAGAAAACAATTATGCCGAAGCCCTGTCGGTAGCCCGGCAGCAGGTGGATGGCGGCGCCCAAATCATTGACGTAAACATGGACGAGGGCCTGCTCGACAGTGAGGCAGCGATGGTCACGTTCCTCAACCTCGTAATGGCAGAGCCTGACATTGCGAAGCTGCCTGTTATGATTGACAGCTCTAAATTCAGCGTCATCGAAAAAGGTCTTCAATGCGTGCAGGGCCGGTGCGTGGTCAATTCTATTTCGTTGAAAGAAGGCGAGGCCGAATTTATACGGAAGGCGAAACTGGTGCTGCGGTATGGTGCCGCAGCCGTCGTGATGGCTTTCGATGAAGATGGGCAGGCCGGCACCGTTGAACGGAAGCTGATTATTTGCCAGCGAGCCTATAAGATTCTAACGGAAAAGGTGGGCTTTGCTCCTGAAGACATCATTTTCGACCCCAATATTTTTGCCATTGCAACGGGCATCGAGGAGCACAACGAGTACGCGATGAATTTCCTGGAGGCGACGCGCCAAATCAAGAAAAGCTGTCCCGGCGTCAAGATAAGTGGGGGCGTCAGCAACTTATCTTTCAGCTTCCGCGGCAACGACCGGGTGAGGGAGGCCATGCACGCCTCCTTCCTTTACCACGCTGTGCAGGCCGGCATGGACATGGGCATCGTGAATGCGGGTATGATGGAGGTGTATGAAGAAATCCCAAAGGACTTGCTCACAAAGGTAGAAGATGTAATTTTCAACCGTCGCCCCGATGCCACCGAAATACTCACAAATGCAGCCGAAAAGGTCAGGGGAAATGGCATGACTGCTGCCAAACAGGATGAGACGTGGCGCTTGGGCAGCATGGAAAAACGGTTGTCACATGCGCTTGTGAAAGGTATTACCGATTACATTGAGCACGACGTGGAAGAGGCCCGGCTGAAATTAGGCTCAGCACTCGCCGTCATTGAAGGCCCGCTCATGGATGGGATGAACATTGTCGGAGACCTCTTCGGCAGCGGCAAGATGTTTTTGCCACAGGTGGTGAAAAGTGCTCGCGTGATGAAAAAGGCGGTGGCATACCTGACACCATTTCTTGACGCAGAAAAGGAAGTATCCGGAGCGCCTGCGGCGGTAGGGAAAATTTTGCTCGCTACCGTAAAAGGCGACGTGCATGACATCGGCAAAAACATAGTCGGCGTAGTGCTGGGCTGCAATAGTTACCAAATCATAGACCTCGGCGTGATGGTTCCTGCCGATAAAATACTCGACACAGCCATAAAAGAAAAAGTGGACATTATCGGCCTAAGCGGCCTTATTACTCCTTCCCTCGACGAGATGGTCCATGTGGCCAAAGAAATGGAGCGCCGGGGCATGAACATCCCGCTGCTCATCGGTGGTGCCACCACCTCCAAAACCCACACGGCGGTGAAGATTGAGCAACAATATTCTGGTGCTACCATTCATGTGCACGATGCGTCGAGGAGTGTGGCTGTTGCTTCGGTTTTGACCTCCGCGGATGAAAACTCCCGGCAACGGTACATCGCAGAAATCAAGAGTGAATACACAAGGATCAGAGAGCAACGCGCCAACAAAACTTCTTCAAAAAAATACCTTTCATTAAAGGATGCAAGAGCTAACAAGCTGAAATTGGATTGGGGCAGCTATGTACCGCCCGCACCCAAATTCTTAGGGGTGAAAGTTTTTGAGGATTATGACCTTTCCGAACTAAGCAGTTACATCGACTGGACGCCTTTTTTCTTGTCTTGGGAATTACGGGGCAGGTATCCCGAAATTCTCGATGATGCCGTCGCCGGTGCGGAGGCACGCAGCCTTTTTGAGGATGCAAAAGCCCTGTTGCAGCAAGCAATTGCTGGCAAATGGTTGACAGCGAGGGCTGTTATTGGTCTGTTTCCGGCAAATGCAGATGATAGTGATTCACTGCACGTTTTCACCCATGAAGGCCGGGATAAAATAGCCGCTTCCTTCCACTTCCTGCGGCAACAAACTTTGAAAGCTGCCGGCCAGCCTAATATGTGTCTGACTGATTTCGTGGCGCCATCAACGTCTGGTGTTAAAGACTATCTGGGAGCTTTTGCCTTGACCACGGGTATCGGCATCGAAAAACAGGTAAAGCATTTTCAAGACCAACACGACGACTATAATGCCATCATCCTCAAAGCGCTGGCGGATCGTTTGGCAGAGGCATTTGCCGAGTGCATGCACCAACGGGTGCGCAAAGAATTTTGGGGCTATGCCACTGACGAATCGCTTGGCAAAGAAGATATTATTGCTGAAAAATATCGGGGTATCCGGCCGGCACCTGGCTACCCTGCCTGCCCGGAACATACTGAAAAACGAACGATTTGGGAGTTGTTGCGCGTGTATGAAAATACGGGGATGGAACTGACCGGTAGCTGTGCAATGTATCCGGCAGCTTCCGTCAGTGGTTTTTATTTTTCACACCCGGAGAGTCGTTATTTCACTACCGGTCAGCTATCGAAAGATCAAGTAAAGGATTATGCCCGGCGCAAAGGCACAACAGCGGAACAAATTGAGAAATGGT
>SCUG01000447.1 GCA_004297645.1 Saprospiraceae bacterium
GGTGTTCTTTTCTGACGCCTCGGTCGGTATCAACCAGAACAACAGAGTGAGACCATTGCCGGGAGATTATGTTTTGTGGAGCGACAATTTGATTCGGGTCATTGTGCCGACTGTCGGGTATCATGCTGACACTTTGACAACAAACTACTACGCCGGCTCCGGTCCTATATGGGTGAAAGTTGGTAGTTCAACCAAAAAAAGCACAGAGGAGATAACTGTTCGTCTGGCTGCAATCAATAGAAGCAGAAACGATGGCGGAACGATACCCAAAAGGAAGGCAGTTCATTTAGTAGGAGACTTTGGTCAATACCAAGGTTATACCCTATACTATACTTCTGCATTTAAGGCTGTCGGGGGCGCAACGGATGCTTTTGAAAGGGCACTCTGCACTTTGGTAGAAACTGATAATATCAATTTTAGAATCAGAGAACAGTCCGAGATTGACCCATTGTATCTTCAATATGCCTGTGCAATAGATATGGTGAACAACCTTCCTGGGGGAGTGACCTCAAGCACAAAGGCTCTAACAACCAGAACTTATGTAGACCTTTGTTCAAGCGGGGGTGTCGTTCTATATTCCGTTATGCGGAAGTTTGATATTTATTTTAAGAAAAGCGTTGATTGGTACGTTGATGAAGCAGTAGACCCTAATAATGACTGGGAAGACCATCCTGATTTGGAAGCATTCTCCTTGCATGAACTTGGACACGCACAATTGCTGCTTCATGTGAACCAAATAGTTGACTTAATGTGGTGGGAGATTTTTGGAGCAAAGCGAACTCTACAGGCTGGCGATATTGAAGGAGGTGAGTATATACAAGGCATAAGTACACCAAATGGACCGAATGGATGCTCAACTGGCATAGCTTCCTTGACAGATTGTGGGCTGATTAACTCAATTGATGGAAGTACTTCAAACTTTGGGATGAAGGTTGCACCTAATCCAACATCAGGAAGCATAACAATTTGCTCAGAAACGCCCTCAAATAGTAAAATTGTAAGACTCTTTGACAGTTATGGGAGATTAGCTTTTACAAAGCTGATAGTGGCAAGTGAAACGGAAATTGACATTTCTCAGTTTGCGCCAGGAATATACTTCATGACGATATTGGAAGGAATTGATGACCACGTAACCTTCAAAATCGTGAAGAAATGAGAAGAGTAATATTCCCTTTACTGTTTTTGTTGCCTTCATGCAAGGCATACGTTTCCTACAATCCAAAACTGGATAAGGAAGACTTACCGAAACAATGTGCAGAAATCCACGATTTTGTTACTGAAAATTGGGTTAGGCATAGAAAGCTGAAGTGCCATAGATTTTTTAACAAAGTGGAAGCATTTCCATATCAGTACAAAGACTGTCTCCTCTCATTGAAAAAAATTCAAATTGAACAGCTTTTTGGAACACCGGATGATATTCATTTTGGAAGCTATTACTACTTATTCAAGAAAGATTGCGAAAACAAGAATGAATATGGAGTGTATTTCTTCCAAGTCGCTTTTGATGGAGACAATGTAAGGCAAGTAGATGCTGGCGAAATGGAATACAAGGAAATAAAATAGCACTTACAAGCCTGATAAAAGCCTCGCTGTCATTGACAGTGAGGCTTTGTTTTAATGAAGAAAAATAAATGCGCCTAACAACGCACTGCTGTCCATGCCCGCCAGCCGCCGAACGCTCACCAACCAACGCACCGGCGGGCACGGGCAGCAGTGCCACCGTTAGCGGCAACCGGAAGAAGAAAAAATAAAAGAAAATGAATATAACACGAACCGAGACAACAATTGCAAATGGGCAAGCACTCCGGCTTTCGGAAGACCTTAACTTATGCCCGTGGCGGCAGCTTTAAAGACTTGGCTCGTTCTGTATATTGGCGGAAAATCCAGCGCCTGATTAACTGGACAACCTCAAACTGGCCTCACGGCCAAAACATCACTTTTATGAAATCCAAAATTTTTGAATCCATTTTTGTGTCCGGCAAAGTGAAACCTGTAGGCGCAATCGTAGCCTCCATCTTGCTGCTATGGCTGCTGTCCTTTGCTGGAATAACTGGTTGCAAAAAAGACAGCCCGCTAAACCCGCAACAAGCTGAACCTTCTTCCAATTCGACACCTTCCAATTCCATCATATCCCGGTCAGATGAAGGAGATGAAGGGACAAAGACAGTACTCGGACAATTACGGGAAAACCCTTTCAAGGTTGAAAAAATGACACAGGCCCACAACAACCTGTACGGCTCTTCTCTTACACAGATGGCCACCACTCACCTATACGTAAAATTCCTTCCTGCCAGCCCGGACGACATCTCGCTCCTTGAGGCAACGGACTTGTTTTTCTTTGATTTTCCCCTGGAATATGAAGTCGTTGAGATGGGCGACTATTATCAGGAATTGGAGGAAGGGAACTACCCTGACCTGTATGCAGTGGTCGAGATAGGATTCCTCTTTCCCGAAGTAGATTACGAAGTCATTGCGAACCTGTATCTCGACAAATCCGACCCCTTGTTGATAGCAGAAAGTTTCCGTTTGACAGGGAATTTGAGCGAGCTTCAAGACCACATTCGGCTCACAGGGCTGAAGCCTGAAGAATTGGGAGGAGACGTCCAGGCTCTTATCCCGCTAGAACCCGAATGTCCCCCGGGATGTATAGCTGTACTCCAAATAAACACGACCACGATTCCCGTCAGCTTTACATGGATTTGCGATTGCAATCCGCCACCTCCCCCTCCGCCGCCAACAAATGCTTGCGGGTGTCCAAAGTTCCCCAGTAACAGAAAACCGGCAGGATGTGTCAAAGTAGAGGACACTGAGCTATCCACGGCCGGTATCCCTTCCACGTTTGAACCGGTAAGAAGGGTGAAAATCACCGCTTGGAACGGTTGGTTTGACCTTGACTACGCCGAGACCGACGACAACGGGTGCTGGAGAATCAATGACGAATATTCTGGGAATGCCTGGTTCTGGCTTAAATTCAAGAACAACAGATGCAAGATTAGGGGTGTAGGCAATGGCGTTCAAAATGCCTGGCGATGGTTGACAACGATAACGGACTATGTAGGCAAGTTCGCCGGACCGAACTTCAGCAACATTGAGGTGAACTACAATATGTGGGCGAACAACGGCTCGAATGCCCACCGTTATTGGGGGGCCGCCACAGTCAACAATGCCCTGCACGAGTTCCATGATTTTGATGCCACAGATGGCATAAACCCGCCGCCCAACGGTTTGGACGTATATGTGGCGAAAAATCAAACCCAGGGGAATGCTTTTATGGCACAGCACCTTGGAAGTGATTTAGCCGCAGCTGCTGTAGAATCGGGTATTACGGGCAATCACCCTTTTTTTGCTCCATTTGCCACATTGATATCAATCACATCCTTCACAATTACAGACATCATTGTGAGTTTTTGGCCGGATGTCACCATAGGAATCGACCGCCAAGACTCTGATTGGCTGAAGCACACGGCGTACCATGAATTTGCCCA
>SCUG01000448.1 GCA_004297645.1 Saprospiraceae bacterium
GCCTCCTCTTTTTTTACAATTTTTACCTCAAGCGCTACGCTTTTGAAAAGCGCTTTTTTGAGGTGGACTGACAAGGGGTGATTCGTTTTACGCACCGCCCGCCGTATATTGCCCGCCTAAAATACCCCCACATGTATTCAAAAGAAGAACAAAAAAAACTCTTCGACCTCTCGAAAAAGCTGTTGCAATTGGAAAGCCCACCCGCAACCGCCATCGCTGATTTGAGAATAACCATCGTCTATCACGAATGGCGCTACTACGCCCTCAACGACCCCGTCGTCAGCGACTACGAGTACGACATGCTGTACAAAAAGCTGGAAGCGCTGGAGGTCCGGTACCCCGAACTCGTCACCCCCGACTCCCCCACCCAGCGCGTGAGCAGCGACCTGACCGAAGATTTCCCCACCGTAGAGCACCTCACCCCCATGCTTTCGCTCGACAACAGCTACGACGCAGCCAGCCTCGCCGAATTTGACCAGCGCCTTAAAAACTACCTCGGCCTGCCTGAAGAAATGGAAATCGAGTATTGCGTGGAGCCAAAATTCGACGGCGGCACCATTGTTTTGATTTATGAAAACGACCGGCTGGCCAGGGCCGCCACCCGCGGCAACGGCATCGCCGGCGACGACGTCACACCCAACATCCGCACGCTGCGGTCGGTGCCACTGCACGCCGCTTTTTCCGGGGCCGGCATCGCCAAAGCCGAGCTGCGAGGCGAGGCCCTCATCCGCAAGGATGTTTTTGAAATAATGAACCAACAGCGCGGTGCTGACGACCTGCCGCTTTTTGCCAACCCCCGCAACGCCGCTACTGGTGGCCTGCGCACCAAAGACCCCTCGGAAACGGCCAGCCGCCGCATCGAGGCCTTTCTGTACCAGCTCGGCTATGCAGTGGATGCCAGCGGCAATGACGCCCTCGGCCAGTTCAAAACCCACGGTGAAACCATTGAATTTCTCGGGAATGCGGGTTTCAAAGTGCCCCGCTCCGATGCCGCCGGGCAGGGCAGGGGCGAGCGCCACGTCAGCAAAAACATCGCCGAAGCCGCCGCCTTTTGCCTGCAATGGCAAGGGAAAAGAGATGCCTACCCTTACGAAATAGACGGCATGGTGGTGAAGGTGAACAGCCTCGAACTGCAACAACGGGCAGGCTCCACGGCCCACCACCCGCGCTGGGCCATCGCCTTTAAATTCAAAGCAAAACAGGCCACCACGAAGCTGTTGCACGTGGATTTTCAAGTGGGGAAAACCGGCAGCATCACGCCAGTAGCCAAAGTAGAGCCGGTGCAATTGGCCGGTGTCACCGTCTCGTCCGTGTCCATGCACAACGAAGATTTTATCAAAAACAAAGACATTCGCCTCGGCGACACGGTGTTGGTGGAACGGGCCGGCGACGTCATCCCTTACATCGTGAAACCCATGGAAGAACTGCGCGACGGCACCGAGCAGGTGATTGAGTTCCCTAAAAACTGCCCCGTTTGCCACACTGCCCTCGTGCGGGCCGAAGACGAGGCCGCCTGGCGCTGCGAAAACCCAGATTGCGAAGCCCAGATTTTGCAACGCATGATCCACCACGTCAGCAAGCACGCCATGGACATCGAGGGCTTTGGCGAGAGCATTGTCGAGCGGTTCTACCGCCTCGGCTGGCTTCACACCATCGCCGATATTTACCGGCTCGATTACGAGAAAATTGCGATGCAGGAAGGCTTTGGTGAAAAGTCCGCCGCCAACCTGAAGGCCGCCATCGAAACGGCTAAAAGAAATCCCATCCACCGGCTGCTGCACAGCCTGAGCATTCACCACCTCGGCATCAG
>SCUG01000449.1 GCA_004297645.1 Saprospiraceae bacterium
TATTGTCCTCGCTGTTTGGGGGTACCAATACCTGAAAGGCTTCAATATCCTCAACCCAAAGACTACGGTTTATGCCTTGTACGACCGGGTGGATGGCCTCCGGTTTTCTACGCCTATTTACATCAACGGATTGGAAGTGGGGCTTGTGGCAAGCATTAATCAGGCGGATAAAGACCTACAGAGTATCCGCGTGACGATGGAAATAGACAAAGAAGTCAAGATTCCGAAAGACGCCGTGGCTGAAATCGTCTCTACCAGCCTCATGGGCGGCACTGCTGTCAACCTTGTTTTCGATTCTCCATGTAGCAGCAATTGTGTCGCCAATGGTGATTACATTAAAGGTGTCGCCAAAGGCATGTTGGCGTCTTTTGCCTCTCCCGATGAGTTCAAAGCCTACATGGATGAGTTGAACCACGGCCTGAATGGGTTGCTCGATACACTTTCTCAGCGGCTTTCTGAAAGCGGTGAACTGAACGAGAGCGTCACCGATGTGCGGGCCATTTTGACCAACCTTCGCTCGACCACTGGCAAACTCGACCGGATTATGACCGGCTCGGCCCCGGCCATACAAGGTTCGCTGGCCAACATTGAATCCATCACCGGCAACCTCAAGGCGAGCAACGAGCAGATAAAAACCATACTCGCCAACGCTGAGGCCCTTACCAATGATTTGAAAGGGGCCAATATGGGCGAATTGGCCGGCGAGGCCAAAATCTCCATGCAAAAATTGCAGGCGACATTGGCCACTTCTGAAAAGGCAATCTCCAACCTCGAATCCATTCTGACCAATGTGAAAGACGGCAATGGCGCCATCGGCATGTTGCTCAACGACCCGGCTTTCGCCAATGAAATGCAGCTAACCGTCAAACACCTCGAACTCCTCTTGCAGGATATCCGCCTGCATCCCGAAAGGTATCGCCGCATTTTATCAAAAAAGAAACTGCCCTACCAAAATGATGTGGCTGACCCCGGTCTGAATTAGGAGGAAGCAGCTGGCAGGGGAGGGATTTACCAAATATTCACTTCAGGCGACAGCCGGACGCCGAATTTGGATTCCACCGATGCCTGAATCTGGAGTGCCAATTCCTGTATTTCAGCCCCCGTGGCCCGGCCGTAGTTTACCAATACCAAAGCCTGTCTTTCGTGGCAACCGGCATCGCCGGAACGGTGGCCCTTCCAACCAGCCTTTTCAATGAGCCAACCTGCCGGCACTTTAACAACATCCCCGGTGGGGAGCGGGTAGGAGGGCATTTCAGGATAAAGCTTCGCTATCTTTTTAAAATGACTGGCGGGTATCAACGGGTTTTTAAAAAAACTACCGGCATTACCCAATACTGCCGGGTCGGGAAGCTTGGATTTTCGGATTTCAATTACCGCCCTGCTCACATCCTGGATGGCCGGATGGGAGACACCAGATTTTTCAAGTGTCTTTTCCAAGTCGCCGTAAGAAAGATTTACCACAGGATTTTTGAACAGCCGCAGGAATACTTTGGTAATGAAATACTGCCCTTTCAGCTCCCCATTGAAAATACTTTGGCGGTAGCCGAATGCACATTCCGCTGCGTCGAACGACTTGGGCTGCCCACTTTCTAAATGCCTGGCAGCCAATTTTTCAAAAACGTCTTTTAGCTCCACCCCGTAAGCGCCGATGTTTTGAATGGGGGCGGCGCCTACCGTGCCAGGGATGAGCGACAAATTTTCGATGCCACCGAGGTTCCGGGCTAAGCACCATTGCACCAGGTCGTGCCAAATGACGCCTCCACCAGCAGCCACCACAGCCTGCTTTTCATCCTCCCAATCGAGGGCTATGCCCCCAAGTTTATCATGCAGGACGAGGCCTTCGAGGTTTTTGGTGAGCAATACATTCGAACCGCCGCCCAAAATGTGCAAAGGCTGTATATTTGCCGCCAGAATTTCTTGCAGCATTCCCTCCGATTTCACTGCCACGAACTGTGCAGCAGAGGCCTCGATGCCCAGGGTGTTATATTTTTTCAGCGAAAAATGCCGGCGTATTTTCATGCCGCAAAATAATGGTATTTCATGCGAACGAGTTTTGACCAGTTTTTAAAAATATTCCCGGAGGCCGCTTTGCCCGTGGTCATCGGTGAAGACGCCGAACACGAATTCAGTATCAGCAATCCTCCCATTCCAGCGCTCATGATAGAAGACCACATCCTGCCATTGGAGGAGGATGCCGATGAGCTTACAGAGTTCATCGCCTGTTTTAGGATTGGGGGACTAAAAGACTTTCAAGCCACTGTTTATTGGAAGGCCGGTGTGATGAACTATCAATATGTGCTTTGCACCTGGGGGAAAGGAGGTAAACTCATTGACCGGCACGTCATTGGGGGTACCTTCTCAGACGGCAACGCCATCACCCGCTCGTTCGCCCGCATTGACGAAGACCACACCATTTACATCGTCTCCGGGCAGGCGGATAAGTCCGGGCGTCGCTACGAAGCAGCGAGAAGCACTACCGTTGAACTGGAACTTTTGCCCGATGGCAAAATCGTAGAGCTGGTTTAGGAACGTGCGCAAAATAAGATGTGTGTTTTTTTGGCGGCGAAGCTGCCGAAAAAACACACATCTTATTTTGTGCACGTTCCTAAACTCGACTTTAGCCAAAACGCACAATCTCTTTGTCAGTAGATTTAAAGGTTGTCATTTGGCGGGTTTAAGATTTTTGGGGACCAACCAATAAAGTGTGGTTGAT
>SCUG01000039.1 GCA_004297645.1 Saprospiraceae bacterium
CCGGCGTGACGGTGAGCGTGGCCATACGCGGCAATGACGTAATGTGCAAGGTTTGGGAGGTGAAAGGCTTCGGCAACGCCCCGCTCTACCTACTCGACACCGACCTGCCGGAAAATGCAGATGCCTGGATTACCGGGCAGCTTTATGGCTGGTTCGGCGAAGAGCGCATCGCTCAGGAAATGGTGCTGGGCATCGGCGGCGTGCGGGCCTTGCGGGCCTTGGGCATCGAGGTGGACGTGTACCACTTCAACGAAGGCCATGCCCTGTTCGCAGGGTTCGAACTGATACGGGAAGAAATCGAGGGGGCAATAACGATTGGTTCAAGGAAGAAAAGCTGGGCGGACGAAGCGGTGAAAAAAGCAAAAAAAAAGGTGCGGCAAAAAATCGTTTTCACCACCCACACCCCCGTCATTCAGGGCAACGAATCGCACCCAGCCAGCCGCTTGATGTACATGGGTGCCAACCTCGGTTTGAGCAAAAAGCAATTGAAAAAAACAGGCGGCTCGCCGTTCAATATGACGGTGGCCGCTTTGCGCTTGTCGCGCAAATCCAACGCCGTGGCGCAACTCCACGGCGAAACAGCCAACAAGATGTGGGCGCACGTCAAGGGCCGCTCCGATATCATCGCCATCACCAATGGCATACACCTGCCCACCTGGGTGGACGCCAACATGCTCGCCGCTTCCAATGGCAATGGCAACATTTGGAGTCAACATTTGAAAAACAAAAAAGCGCTGGTGAACTTTGTGTGGCAGCGCAACGGCGTGAAGCTCGACCCCGGCAAGCTCATCATCGGGTTTGCCCGCAGGGCAGTGGCTTACAAGCGCAGCGACCTCATTTTCAGCAACCCAAAAATCATTGGGCCATTGCTGAAAAAGGCCACCGTCCAGCTCGTGTTCTCCGGCAAGGCCCACCCCCTCGACGACAGCGGCAAGGCCATCATCTCCCACCTCGTGGCCATGAGCAAAAAGTACCCGAAATCGGTGGTGTTTCTTGAAAACTACGACATGACCACAGGTGCCCATCTCACCCGCGGTGCCGATGTTTGGCTCAACAACCCTGTGCGCCCAAAAGAGGCCAGCGGCACCAGCGGCATGAAGGCCGCCATGAACGGCGTACTCAACTTCAGCACCCTCGACGGCTGGTGGCCCGAAGCCTGCCAACACGGCAATAACGGCTGGCAAATAGGCGACGCCTTCGAGCACCCCGACCCCGCAGTTCAGGATGCCAACGACCGCAAGGCATTGTACAAAGTGCTGACTCAGGAGGTCATCCCCACCTTTTACAATAAACACAGGCAGTGGGTGAAAATGATGAAGGCGAGCATCAACAGCACCCGCGATGCCTTTTCGGTGAAACGCATGCTGGAGGAGTATTACGCGTTGCTGTACCGCTGATGGGCCGGCCAAACTCCGGCAGGGTTCTAAACCCTGCCGGAGTTTTCGGTTTGGACTCTTCCAATAAAGAGTGTTATCTTTTCGACCTCTCTCCGTCCGAAGGATGAGGCATCCTCATTTCTTAAAAAATGTCAACCATGAAAAACACAACTGCCCGCCTCCGCCTCGCCGTATTTTTTACCCTTTCGCTGATGCTGTGGCTCTCCTGCGCCATCAACCCGGTGACCGGGAAAAAGGAATTCATGCTCCTGTCTGAAAAGCAGGAACAGGCCATGGGCTTAGCCTACGACCCGCAAGTCATCAGCCAGTTCGGCATGTACGACGATAAAAATTTGCAGGATTTCATCACCCGGTACGGGGAAAAGATGGGACGCATCAGCCACCGGCCTCAACTCAACTACCAGTTTCGCATCCTCGATTCACCGGTTGTAAATGCCTTTGCTGTACCGGGCGGGTACGTGTATTTTACGCGTGGTATCATGGCACATTTCAACAACGAGGCCGAGTTTGCAGGGGTGTTGGGCCACGAAATAGGCCACGTTGCAGCACGCCATTCGGCCAAACAATACAGCAGTACCGTGCTGGCGCAATTGGGTTTTGCCGTAGGAATGTTAGTTTCTAAAGATTTCAGAAACTACTCCGGCCTGGCAGGGATGGGGCTTAACCTGCTCTTTTTGAAATTCAGCCGCAGCCACGAAAGCGAGTCGGACAAACTCGGCGTAGAATATTCTACGAAAATTGGCTACGACGCACACGAAATGGCCAACTTTTTCCAGACCATCGGGCGCATACAGGCGCAGTCGGGTGGCGGCGTACCCACGCTGCTGTCCACCCACCCCGACCCAGGCAACCGCTACACCCGCGTCCACCAGTTGGCTGCTAAAGAGCAGGCCAAAACGCCGGGCCAAAAATTAGAAGTGAACCGCGACCAATACCTCCGCATGATTGACGGCATCGTATATGGCGAAGACCCCCGGCAAGGCTATGTCGAAAACAATTATTTTTACCACCCGGAGATGAAGTTTCAGTTTCCCGTGCCCTCCGGCTGGCAAACCGTCAACTCCCCGGCGCAAGTGCAGATAGCCCCCAAAGACGGCAAGGCCGTCATCTTGCTCACCCTGTCGGGTGAAAAATCGCTCCCCGCCGCAAGGCAGGCCGCTATTGCCCAGGATAGCCTTAAAGTGCTCGACAGCCGTAACATCCGCGTGAACGGCAACGACGCCATCGAACTCACCGCCGACCTTAACCCGCAAGTACGCCTCCTGATGTACCTCATCCAGTACAACGGCAATATTTACAAATTTACCGGCCTCGCCGGCACGCCGGACTTCAACACCTACAAGCCTTATTTTGATAAAACTTTCAGCAACTTCAAATCCCTGACTGACCCGAAAAAAATCAACGTGAAGCCGGAAATCATCCGCATAAAAACAGTGAGCAGCGATGGCACCTTAGAAAGTACCCTGCGAGGTTTCAAAGCCTCCCCCAGCCGGCTGGAAGAACTCGCCATCCTCAACGGCATGCAATTGAAAGACAGCGTGAAAAAAGGAACTTTGATAAAGGTGCTGGAAAGCAAGGAATGATGAGAAATGAAAAATGCACTGCGGACCGATAAGCCGGATTCTGTATCCCTGCAAGCCGGGACTCCATCATTTATCTGGGACCGGCGTCGCCACCGGCCTCTATCTGCCTACCCCTCCCGACTCGCCGGGTGGCGAACTGAGCGAGCAACTCATCTCCCGCTTGCGCCACAAAAGGCGCTTTGCAGGAATCGGGATGTACGTGGCATTTCAACCCACAAGGTTTATCCGTCTCCCGAATTGCTCCGGGACACCGTGCGCTCTTACCGCACGTTTTCACCCTTATCCCGATGAATCGGGACGGTTATTTTCTGCGACACTCTCTGTTTCCCGCCGAAGCGGGAACCCACCCGTTAGGTGGTGTGGTGCTCTACGTTGTCCGGACTTTCCTCCCCGGCACGAGAGCCGGAGCGATGGAGTAGCCCGCAGTGCAAGGCAAAGCTACAACGAACTTGCGAGAGTGGAAGTTCGCAGCCGGCAGTGCTCAACCCCTCAGGTATGCATGTCGTCGAAAGAGCGCTCGGAACGCTGGCCCTTGCCATTTTGTTCGGTAAGCGTCCAATGGTCGGTGGTGGAGGTTTGCAGCCAGAGGTTGCCGGAGCGGCGGAACACCTGCACGTTGAGGCCGTAATCTTCCCAAAATCGCTCTTCGAGCGTGCCCGCTTTCATGTTTCCCGAAATGTGAAGGTCTCCGGTGGTTTGCACGGTGCGCACCTGGCCAATGGTCAGTTCCGGGCCGAGCTGTTTGTTAGCTTGGGAAGGCTGGCCTTCAGCATGCTTTCCCTCGTAAAATTCCAGTTTCAGGTAGGGGAATTTTTGGTTGAATTCCGTCTGGATGTCTTTCAGTTTCTTGCTGTCGTTGATTTGCATAGCGAAAGGATTTTTGATTAGGCAAAGGTTAAACCCGCTCATTAGCCTGCCAATAAAACCGTGGTTAAAAGGGCGCCTTTGATAAAATAGCGTATCAAAAATACCCTCAGAAAAGGAGATTCAAACTGATGAAAGTCATTAGAGTTTGGCGATGCAGTGACCGGGTGACTTGGAGAGATGAGCAGCAGGGAAAGGAGGTTTTCCCGTAT
>SCUG01000450.1 GCA_004297645.1 Saprospiraceae bacterium
TGACTGCCAGTTTTTGAATGTCGGTATTTTCTACCGACATCCAAAAACTAAAACCCTCGCTAACCCGGCACTTTTGTTTGTTGATAACCGGGGTTGCTCAAATGGCTAAAGTCGAGCTTATGATACAGCCTCAAAAAAACACGCATCTCATTTTGCGCACATTACTTAGCGGTGTTGCGGTGTTAGCCCTGCGACACGGCGTTAAATTACAAATTGCAGGCGAACCTGGCCCAATTCATCCGAAATTTTCCAAACTTGCAGCCGTGAAAACCACTCAAAAACTCACGGCTGTCATCATCACCCACAATGTGGCCGGCACCATCGGTGATTGCTTAGCCGCCCTCCAAGAGGTGGCCGGTGAAATCCTGGTGCTCGATAGTTTCAGCGACGATGGCACGGTGGAAATCTGCCGGCAATATGGAGCTGCGCTCGTTCCCCAAGAGTGGCTGGGCTATTCCGCCACCAAAAACTTAGGCAACTCGTTGGCCCGTTACGACTGGATTTTGTCCATAGATGCCGACGAGGTATTGAGCGATGAACTGGTCAATTCATTGAAAAACCTAATGCCGGAAGACGGGGTGGTCTATGCCCTCGACCGCCTCACCAATTACTGCGGCAAATGGATCCGTCACAGTGGCTGGTACCCCGACTGGAAGGTACGCCTGTTCAACCGCAACGATGTGCAGTGGCAGGGTGATTTCGTGCACGAAACGCTGGCCATTCCCGCCGGGTTTGAAGTGGCCCGGCTGGCAGGGAAGATGTACCACTATTCGTACAAAGACAGTGGCGACCACCTCCGCCGCATCGAAAAATACGCCCGGCTCTCGGCGCAAGAGCAGTTTGAGAGGGGCAAAAAAGCCACATTTGCCGGCCTCTGGCTGTCGCCAATTGCCCGGTTTGTGCGCACGTATTTTATAAAAAAAGGCTTCCTCGATGGAAAGGAAGGCTGGGTCATCAGCTGTAGGAATGCCTGCCTGGTGCGCCGGCGATACGAGATTTTGAAAGAAATGTGGGATGGCAAAGCACCAAGAGTTAAACACCCCCTTTTTTTAGCCCCTTAATTGACTGGACTAAATTACAGATTTGAATCAGTAATTTAGTCCAGTAAATTAAGGGGCTAAAACATCTACCATCCCCCAATCTATCATGTGTTCTATTCAAAGCCAACAAGCAGGTTTTGCACCTCAATTTCTGTAACCGTTCATTGCCCCCGGCACCGCTCAGGGGGAGGGCAACTTGGGGGCTTCGCCCCCAAAACCCTTTTGAAGCAAAGTTTAGATGCATCATGGTATTTACCCACAGGTTTTCAAATAAAGCCATAAATTTCTAATGAAACAGATTGCCCTACTTCCCGCCCTGCTCATTTCGCTGACCATGCTCATCTTTGCCGCCTGCGGCAAAGAAAATTCACCAAACACAACACCACTGGCCAGCATGTACGATAAAATGGCCTTGGCCCCGCCGGTGTTGGAAAAAATACCGGAAGAGCTTGTCACCCTGGGCCACACCCGTGTGGACAACTATTATTGGCTCAATGACCGGGACAACCCCAAAGCCGTCGCGTACCTCGAAGCCGAAAATAAATATACCGGCGAGGTGATGTCCCACTTGGTTCCGCTCCAAGATGAACTTTTTGAGGAACTGAAAGGCCGCATCAAGGAGACGGACGTTTCGGTGCCGCAAATTGACAACGGGTACTGGTATTACTACCGCTACGAGCAGGGGCAGGAATACCCCATTCACTGCCGCAAAAAGGGCAGCCTCAATGCACCCGAAGAGGTGATGCTCGACGTGAACGAAATGGCAAAACCGTTTGGCTATTACCGGGCCACCGGCCTCGCCGTCAGCCCCAATAACAAAATCCTGGCTTACGCCGAAGACACCCTCAGCCGCCGGATTTACAACATACGCTTCAAAAACTTAGTGACTGGCGAGATGCTACCCGATCATATTCCCGACTCCGACGGCAGCGTAGAATGGGCCAACGACAACAAGACGGTTTTTTACACCGTCAAAGACGAAACCCTCCGCGCATTCAAGGTGCTCAAACACCGCCTCGGCACAGCCTACGCTGATGATGCAGAGGTTTACCATGAAAAAGATGCCACCTTCGACCTTGGCATCGGCAAAACTAAATCGAAAAAATTCATCCTCATCGCGGCATGGCAAACGTTGTCCTCGGAGTATCGCTACCTCGACGCTGATACGCCCGATGGCAAATGGAAGGTGCTGCAACCACGCGAGCGCAATCACGAATACAGCGCTGACCACGCCGGTGGAAAATGGTACATCCGCACCAACTGGAATGCGAAAAACTTCCGCCTCATGTCTGCCGGTGAAGGTGCCACCACCAAAGACCTTTGGTCGGAAGTGATACCCCACCGGGAGGACGTTCTCTTCGAAGGCTTCGATTTATTCAAAGACTTTCTGGTGGTCAGCGAACGCATCGGCGGCATCGTAAAAACCCGCATCAAGGCTTGGGATGGTTCTTTGGATTACCACATTGACTATGGCGAAGACTCTTACGTGGCGTACCCATCCGATAACCCTTCCTACGAAACAGACCTTGTGCGAATCAGCTATGAATCGCTCACCACCCCGCCTACCGAGTACGATTTCAACATGAAAACAAAAGAGAAAAAAGTGTTGAAAGAGCAAGAAGTTTTGGGTGGCTTCGACCGCAACAACTACGTCTCAGAGCGGGTATTCGCCACCGCGCGGGACGGCGCTCAGGTGCCCATTTCCATCGTCTGGCGGAAGGGCTTCAAAAAGGATGGCAAACAGCCGCTGCTCCTCTATGCCTATGGCTCCTATGGTGCCAGCATGGATCCCGATTTCAGCCCGGAGCGGCTTAGCCTGCTCGACCGGGGCTTCGCCTTTGCCATTGCCCACATCAGGGGAGGGCAGGAGATGGGCCGTCAATGGTACGAAAACGGCAAATTGCTCAATAAGAAAAATACCTTCACCGATTACATCGACTGCGCAGCGTATTTGATTGCCCAGAGGTACACCAACAAAGACAAGCTCTTCGCCATGGGCGGCAGCGCAGGAGGTTTGCTCATGGGCGCTGTGGTGAACATGCGCCCCGGCCTGTTCAAAGGTGTGGTGGCCGCCGTGCCTTTCGTTGATGTGGTGACGACCATGCTCGATGAAACCATCCCCCTCACCACCTTCGAATGGGACGAATGGGGCGACCCCCACAAGAAGGAATATTACGACTACATGTTGAGCTATTCGCCTTACGACAACGTGAAGGCCCAGGATTACCCGGCCATGCTCGTCACCACGGGCCTGCACGATTCGCAGGTACAATATTGGGAACCGGCAAAATGGGTGGCCAAACTCCGCGACCTGAAAACAGACCACAACCCCCTGCTCCTCCATACCAATATGGACGCCGGGCACGGCGGCCAGTCGGGCCGGTTCCGCGCCTTCAAAGAGGTGGCGATGGAATATGCTTTTATTCTGGACCTCGCCGGTAAGGCGAAGCTGAAAGGGTAAGTTCTGGAGGTTGGGTTGGGGTATTTCACAAAATATTACAGGTGGGTTATTCGGCGTACTGAAACGAAGCGGAATAGTGCAGCAATAAACACGAGAGCCTTCCATCACTGGAAGGCTCTCGTTTTATTTCTTCTGGAAGACAAATGATGGCCACCTCTATTGTGGCGTGACGGTATAAGTCAGCGCCACGATGTCCACGTCTATTTTATACAACCCCTGCGCAGCCGGGGCTGGAATGGCCGGTGGGTCGGGCGTGGCTTCATCGGGGCGGTAAACGAGGTTTCCGCTGTCAGCGGTGCCACCAGCGTCGGTGCCCCATTGCGGTGCCCATGCGCCGCGTTCGTCAATGATTTTCCAAAACTGACCGGCGGGGTCGAGCGTGGTGGTGATGGTATATCTGCCTTCGGCAACTTTTGTCATGGGCAAAGCCAGGGTATTGTCCCAGCCTACGGAGGTGGCGCCGCCCAATAGCCAAATATCGCCGTACTCGAAAATTTCATAGGTCAGCAGCGCCGTATCGGCGATGATTTTAAACTGGCTGGCGATGGCCGGAGCGGGGATGGCTGGCGGGTCGGGTACCGACTCCGTGGGCCGGTAAACCAGTACTCCGTTTTCGGCAGTACCGCTGGCATCTGTGCCCCATTGGGGCGCCCATTGGCCCAATGAAGAGATGAATTTGATAAACTGGCCGGCACCGGGTGTGAGGGTGGTGACGATTTCAAACCGCCCGCCATCCACATAGGTCATTTCCAAAGCCGCCGTATTGTCCCAGCCGGCGAGGGTGGCCGAGCCGAGCATATAAATGGGCTTCACGGTTACTTCGTCGGAATAGGGCGTCACGGTGATGGTTACCACATTCGAAAAGATGTCGTCCAATTTATCTTCGATGTTGGCGACAATTCTGAGTTCGAGGGTGGCAGCTTCGCCGGGCACAATCCCCATCAGAAGGAGCTTGCTATTCATGGCGCCCACCGTCATTTCATAATTCAGATCGTTAGTGGCAGACAGTAAAACCGGGGAAGCAAAGTCATTGCCCTGCAAGTCCATCTGGAGTTTGTAGGTAGTTTGCGCCACATTTTTCAAACTGAAACCGGCACCTGTCCAGGTGAATGTTTCAAAAATGGCATCCTGCATATCAGCACTCAGGATGTAGGAAGTGCCGGAGGTGGGGACGGTAATTGCGGGTGGGCTGTTCAGAGTCAATATCGGGCCTGCGTCTTCATTTTTGCAGGCGAAAAGGCCCACAGCCAGTGTCAGCCCCATCAGGAATTTTATGTTTTTCATGTCATTAAAATTTTGCGTGTTAGCATGATGGATTTTAATTTTTCAAAAACACCATCAAGCCAACCACCAGATTAATATCCCGGATTCTGCACTAAATTAGGGTTGGCTCCCAAATCGGATGCGGGTATCGGGTAAATGTTGTATTTGGAATTTGTGGAGGTTCCTTCCTTTACCCCGCCCTTCCAGGGCCACAGGTAACCGGATTCACTGAACCTGCCAAAGCGCACAAGGTCGGTGCGGCGGGAACCTTCCCAAAGCAACTCCCTGGCCCTTTCATCCAAAATAAAGTCGAGGGTCAATTGGCCCTGCGTAATGTTGCCGCTGGCGCTGCCATAGGCACGTTCCCGCAACTGGTTGATATAGTCGAGGGCGGTGCCCATGTCGCCGCCGGAGCCGCCGCGCAACACAGCCTCGGCATACATGAGGTAAGTATCGGCCAACCGGAACAGCGGAAAATCCGTGTCGCAGAAGGTGACATCAGAGCCTTGAGACCCGGTAGAGGTGCGGTTGGAAAATTTGGTGACGGCATACCCGCTGGTAAACTTCGATATGTCGCCAATTTCAAGCGACTGGCCATTGGTGTAAAACATCGCCCTTTTGTCAAAAGAGGGCAACTCGATGGAGTAGGTATAGTCCGGCTTGTCGATGTAAAGCTTGATGAGGTAGCTGCCGGCGGATGGGATGATGATGTTATCGCCACCCTCTTCGAGCAGGGCATCGGCGCCGGTGTCGCCATAGTTGAGCGCCCAGTCGTCGTTGGCGCGGAACTTGACCTCTCCGGCCACTAAGTCAGCGGTGATGGTCCAGGCATTTTCGGTGGCATTGTAGGTCATGTTTTGGTCAGAATTCCAGCCGTCCGCGGTGGCAGAGCCGATGAGGCCCCAATCCGTTTTCTGTAGGGTATAAGTCAGGGCGTTCAGGTCCACGTTCAGTTTGTAATAGCCCGCACCGGTAATGAGTAAATTATCGCCGCCCAGGTCAAGCGTGCCATCAGCCCCGGTGTCGCCGTAGTTCACATCCCAGGATGGGCCATCGGTAATTTTGAATTCAGTACCGTCATCGAACCAAAAGTAGCCTTCGTAATTTCCGGCAGCACCAGGCGAAGCGATAACTGTATTGGTGTTGGTGGGGTCCCAGCCCTGGTATGAGCCGGGCACTTGTAGTACCGGATAGGTGCCGGTATTGCCCTCGTTGGCAGCCACCAACACGCTGCCCCCGCCCACGGCGGGGAACTTGCCCACCAAGGCGCTGGTGGTGCGCGTGCCGGCCCAGCCGCCGTCAATGCCATAATCGGAGGGGTTCATGCTTCCGCCCACGGCGGCGTGGACGAGGAAGGTGGTACCTCCCCAGGTTTTCGTGTTGATGCCGTCAAAGGTTATCGGAAAAATCACCTCGTCTGTGGCCTGATGGTTGTCGGCCATGAAGAGCTGAGAAAAATTGGGATTCAGGCTGTACCCGGCGTTGATAACATTGTTGCAGTACGTGATGCACTCGGTGTATTTCGGCTGGCCAATGTACACCTCCGCATTGAGGTAGAGTTTGGCGAGAAGCATCCAGGCGGCTGCTTTATCGGCGCGTCCATACTCATTAGCATGCGGTTCCGCCATGCCGAGTGCCGCCTCCCTGGCCTCCACCTCTATGAAGTTAAACAACTCCTCTTTGGAAATTTGCTGCGGGAAGAAAGCCCCGACGGCATCGGCTTCGGTGACGAAGGGCACGGACCTGAACAAGTCGAGGGCATGCCAGTAGCTCAGTGCCCGCAGGAAGCGCACCTCGGCACGGTAGGTCTGAATTTCGGCCCGCAGGCCGGCGTCCACGTTCCGGGAGTCGAGCTTGGCGTCTGTCGTTTCCCGCAGGAATTCGTTGCAAAGCACTATTTGGTAAAAAATGCGGCTGTAAAAAGCGGCCACAAAAACGTCGAGGGCATCCCAGTCCTGTTCGTGAAGGTCCTTGATGGTACGGTCGTTCCAGCCGATGACGGCCTCGTCGGTAGGCAGTTCCTGGAGGTACCAGTAGCCGCGGAGATATTGGCCGAAGCCTTCGTCTATGCCGCTGATGTCGGGCTGGCCGCTCGGCCCTTCCTGCCCACTGACGGAAAGGCCGGCATAGACCTTTGCCAGCACTTTTTTGTAAGAAGCCGGGTCATCGTACACCACGGCAGATGTGATTTCATCTTTGTCCAAAGGCACGGTATCCAAATCCTTGAAGCAGGCGGAGAAAGCGAGTATGGTCCCCGCCAGCAGTGTTATTTTTGAAAATGATAATGATTTCATCATTAGAATTTTAATGGTTAACGAATCAGCGTGTTGGCGTGTTGGCGTGTTGGCGTGTTTGGAAATGCAACTTTTGCCCCAAAACGACAATGAGCCAGTGCTACAAACATCCTATTCAAAAACGGGCACTAACCCCAAACAGAAAAGTCCTCGAACGCGGGTATTGGTTGCTGTCTATCCCGCCGGCGATTTCCGGGTCGAGGCCTTTGTAATCGGTGACGAGAATCGGGTTTTGTATCGTGGCATAAACTTTCAGGAAATCAATGTTGGCGATTTTGCTCCCGAAATTGTACCCCAATGTCACGTGGTCAATGCGGAGAAACGACGCATTCTGGATGAAATAATCGCTGAAATACTGCGGGTTTTCGAAGTCCAGAAATGTGGCGATGCGGTTGGCATTGACTAAGAAGTTCGACGAGTGGTAGAGGCTGCTGTAAGTACCGCCGTTCGACTGGATGTTGTTGTAAGCGTAGTTGCCAATGTTGGCGCGGCCGGCAAACGAGAACTCGAAATCACCCAACGACAAATTGGAAGTGAAGCCCAAAAAATAGTCGGGAGCGGGCTTTTTGTACCGGTACAAGTCGAGGTTGTTTATTACGCCGTCGCCATTTCGGTCCACATACAAATCTTCGATGGGCACGCCATTGGCATCGTACACCTGCTCGTAAACATAATAGGAATTGGCGGGAAAACCGACGCTGTGAATTTGGATGGTATTGCCCACGGCGCCCGAAATACCCCCGATGAGCACGCCCTGATAGGTGGAGTCCTCAGAGGCCGTTAGCTTGGTGATTTTATTGTCGTTGGCCGTAAAGTTGAATCCCAGGTCCCAGGTGAATTTCTCCTTTTTCACCGGGGTGGCATTGATGGAAAACTCAACCCCCTTATTTTCCAAATCGCCGATATTGGTCGAGATGAAGTTGGTCAGGTTGGTACCTGCCGGCACGGGGATATAGTTGATGAGGTCACTCGTTTTGCGCTGGTAATACTCGATGGAGCCGTAAATCCGGTCATCGAAAAAGCCGTAATCGAGGCCCGCGTTATAGGTGGCAGTTTCTTCCCATTTTATGTTGGCGTCGTATCCTTCGGGCCGCAATGTGGTGTAAAAATCGCTGCCGAATTGGTACCGTGCATTGTCATAACTGGTGAGGTACCGGGGCAGGTAGAGGTAGTACCCGCCGACGTCCTGTTGCCCTGTTACACCCCATCCCAGCCGCAGTTTGAGATTTGAAAGCGAGGCGGCCTTGTTGTCATCCACAATTTTCACGGCGAATGCCGCGGCGGGGAACAAGCCCCAGCGGGAATCGGGCGAGAAGCGGGAAGTGCCGTCGCGCCGCAGCGTAAAGGTGAACAGGTAGCGGTCGGCCAATGTGTAATTTAGCCGGCCAAAAAGGGAGAGCAGGTACAATTCGCCTTTGCCGTCGCCCTGCACGATTTCCGTGCGATTTACATTGGCCCGGCTAAAGGTATCCCTGGCATAAAAATGCTGCCAGGAGTAACCCCCCATGATGTCTAATTTCGAGTTGCTAAAATCCTTGACGTAGTTGAGGTAAAACTCCAGCAGCTCGTTTTTCTTCACCTGGCTGTAAGTATTGTCTTCGCCGCCACCCACTAATTCATCGTAGGAAAAGGCGGCATTTTCGGGCACATTTACCGTGCCTTCGCCTTTGGAGTAATCGTAGCCGAGGTTCAGGTTGGCCCTCAATTCGGGCAAAAATCCAAAGCGGTAATCCACGGAACCGTTGGCGACGTAGCGCCGCACGGTGGACTGGTCGTCCCGCTGTTCCAGCATCGCCACGGGGTTGTCAGGTGCCAGGGTATTGGGTTTGCCATTGCCATTGCTTTGCAACCAGGTAAAATAACCGCCGTAGGCGTTGCCTTCATCAAAAACCGGCTGCGTGGGGTCGAAGGCTGTCGCTGCCCCGATGGCTCCCCTGTTTGCAAAGAAGTTGTCGGTGGACATTGCCTTCAGGTTCACGTTAAGCTGAAGCCGGTTGTCGAGTAGTCCGGGGGAAAGGTTGATGGTAGCGGTTTTTCGTTGAAACTGGTCTCTTTTCAGAATGCCCTTTTTGTCGGTGTAACCGGCGGACACGCGGTACGGCACGGGACCCACGCCACCGGAGAAACTCAGGCTGTGGTCAGTACCAACTCCGGTTTGATAAATCTGGCCTTGCCAATCGGTGTTGGCGCTGCCGAGGAGGGCACGGGCAGTATCACCTTCCGGGAAGCGCTGCTCGATAAGGGTGCGGAATTCACCGGCATTGAGCACATCCACCGTTTGCAGGATGTCGCTGAACGACACATTGCCGTTGTACTCCACACTGATTTTTTTACCCAACTTCCCTTTTTTCGTGGTGATGAGGATGACCCCGTTTGACGCCCGCGAGCCATAAATGGCGGTGGCGCTGGCGTCTTTCAGAACTGTGAAGGTTTCGATGTCGGCGGGGTTAATGAAGTTGAGCATGTTGCGGGAGCCGCTGATGCCGCCGTTGTCCACCGGTACCCCGTCTATCACAATGAGGGGGTCGTTGGAGGCGCTGAGCGAAGAGCCGCCCCGAATCCGAATCTGCGCACCTCCGCCGGGGTCGGCGCTGGGGGTGATTTGCACCCCGGCGATTTTGCCGGCCAGCAACTCCTGTGCTCCGGTGATGGAGCCACGGTTGAATGCTTCGGAGTTTACGGATTGGATGGAGCCGGTGGCATCGGCTTTTTCAACGGTGCCGTAGCCGATGACTACCACTTCGTTGAGCAAAGAACCGGCCGTCAGGGCAACGTCAATCACATTGGAGGCGCCGATGTCAATGACCTGCCCGGTATAGCCCGTATAGCTGAACCTGAGCGCCTTTGCACCATCGGGGAGTTCAAGGCTGTAACTCCCGTCAATGCCGGACACGGTGCCTGTGGAGGTTCCATCCACCAGCACATTGGCGCCGATGAGTGGGTCTCCGTTTTCTGCATCTGTTATTTTCCCCGTCACCGTTCGTTGCCCCATCATCAGCGAGGGTGCCAGAGCAAACAGGGTGGCGAGAAAAATAGCGTAAGTGAATCGTTTCATACTTTTAGTGGATTACTTGGTGAGTAAATGCGGGGGACAATTTTTGTAATGTGGTTTGCTTTAATATCCGGGGTTGGTTTGCGAGGTTTAGAAGGTTTAGCGCTAAACCTCCTAAGTAACGTGCGCAAAATAAGATGTGTGTTTTTTCGGCGGCTTCGCCGCCGAAAAAACACACCCTTGTTCTTTTTGAGGCCGCCGGAGGCGGCCTCAAAAAGAAC
>SCUG01000451.1 GCA_004297645.1 Saprospiraceae bacterium
TCTCGACTCACTCACGGAGCTTGCTGATGCACAGGAGCGCTACAACGAGAGTTTTCGCCGCATGCTCACCGGCAACGTCCGGTACCAGCCGGAGAAACAGCCCCAAACAAAACGCACCACCAGTGGCATAGGCCCGGAAATTGGCCTGAGCGAGGAGGAGCAGCAGTTGCGGCAGGAAGTCGAGATGGACAACACTGGCGGTGCAGTGGTTACGAAGCAGCCCAGCGCCCCCGTAAATATTTCGCCCCGCGACATCCCTCTCGAACAGATGTACTTCTCGCCACCCATCGGCGGGGCTGTGAGCGCCCCGTTCGACGCAGAGAAAAACCACTTCGGCGTGGATGTCATCGCCCCGAAAAATACTCCGGTAAAAGCTGTTATGGATGGTTGGGTCATCTTCTCCGACTGGACCCTCGAAACGGGCAACACCATCGCCATTCAGCACGCCAACAACCTCGTCACCTTTTACAAGCACAATTCCGCATTGCTCAAAAAAACCGGCAACTACGTCAAAGCCGGCGTGGCTATCGCCATCATTGGCAATACGGGCGAACTGACCGACGGCCCCCACCTCCATTTCGAACTCTGGCACAGCGGCAAACCCGTGAACCCCATGGATTTCCTCGACTTTAAGTGAGAAGACACAAGACAGGAGATGGAAGACAGGAACTGCGAAGTTCCGTCTCTTGCCCTCTGTCTATTACCTCCTCAATTTCGCCGTCTGCAATGCCGTCACCGGGAAGGTTTTTACTTCGGGTATTTCTTCTCCATCCACCGTTTCATTGCCGGTAGAACTGACAGGCTCCGTAGAGCTGACCACTATTTCCCAGACTAATTCCTCACCAACCAGGGCCGTGGAGGTGAACAACACGCTCCCGCTCACTTCGAACCACTGAAAGAATTTGCCGCCCAAAAGGTAGCCCTCCATCGCTATGGAGTTTTTCTCGTTGATTTTGTAAAGGCCCTTTGCCGGCTCCACCGGCACCAACTCGTAGGGGCGCCTGCCCGCTACTTTGTCTTCGCCGTAGATGATAGTCCAGGTATAGTTCTCCGAAGAATCAACCGGCTGAATGTGCAGCTCCATCGGGAGTTCCTGCACTTTGCCGGAGGCATTGAATATTTCGAGCGTGCCCTTCCACTCACCTGCCCAGGATGCCGGGAAATCTTTCTGTGCAAAGGTGGCCGTCAGGGGCACAAAAAGAAAAACAAAGAGAATGGCTTTCATTTATTGATAAATTTGCGATGACCTTTTCTCCCGCAGAGGCCGCAGAAAGTCAAACCTATCTGGTTTTGTACCCTTGCAGGCTTCGCGGAACAAACAACAAAGCTCGAACTTATGAAAAATAGTTTACTCCCTTTCCCGCTCCTTTTATTCTGCAACTTTCTTTTTAGTCAAACCACCCCTTACTTCCAGCAGCAAGTAGATTACAACATCCAGGTCACACTCGACGATGTCCATCACACGTTGAGCGGCACCATCGAAATGGTGTACACCAACAACTCGCCGGATGAACTGAGCCAGTTATACCTCCACCTGTGGGCCAACGCCTTCAAAGACAACACTTCGGCATTTGCCAAGCAAAAACTGCGCACCGGAAGCGACATGTTTTATTTTTCCCACGAGAAGGACCGGGGCTATTATTCCGGCCTCGATTTTACCATAAACGGCCAAAAAGCAGCGTGGCACCCCGACCCGGAGAACCCCGACATCGCCGTCGCGACTTTGCCGCAGCCGCTGAAAAGTGGTGGCAAGATGACCATCAGCACGCCATTCACCGAAAAAATCCCCGCCTCATTTTCCCGCCTCGGCCACGTCGTCACGTCGTACCAGATGACGCAATGGTACCCCAAACCGGCGGTGTACGACCGCAAAGGCTGGCACGCCATGCCCTATCTCGACATGGGCGAGTTTTACTCCGAATTCGGCTCCTTCGATGTGAGTATCACCCTGCCGGAAAATTACGTGGTGGGAGCTACCGGCGTTTTGCAGACCGAAAGTGAACGGGCCTTTTTGATGAAAAAAGTGGAGGAAACACAGGGCTACATGGAAAAGGGATTTCCTGCCGGCAAAGGATTTCCAGCCTCTGACTCCACGATGAAAACCATCCGATATACAGCGGAAAATGTGCACGATTTCGCATGGTTTGCCGACAAGCGTTTCTACGTGCAAAAGGGCGAAGTGACATTGGCCTCCGGCCAAAAAGTG
>SCUG01000452.1 GCA_004297645.1 Saprospiraceae bacterium
AATTCATTGCCCTCACTATTTGTACTAAGCCTATTTGGTACTGGCTGCATCCCGATTACCCGGATGGCTAAAGTTGAATAGCAAATGTCAAATGGACAAAACCTGGCGTTCAAAAGTATAGTAGCTGGTTAGCTTTTGTTTTTGAAATAAATTACCTTGCAAAAAATTCTGAATTATGTCTGTTACAACGGCAGCAAAACCGAAGGAAAACGAAAAGCTGGATAAGAGGTACACCATCGAGGAGTATCTTCAGATGGAAGAATTTTCCTTGGTCAATCATGAATATCGCAAAGGAAAACTCATCCCTATGGCCGGAGGAATCGCACCGCACAGCGAAATCAAAGGCTTGGTGATAACAGCCTTGAACAATGCTTTAGAGCAAGCTGGAAAAACCTGGAAAGTTTACAACAGCGACATCCGAATATACCTGCCCGAGCTTGACAGGATAGTGATGCCGGACGGCGCAGTGGTCACCGGGAAGCCTGAATTCAGAACTGACCGGGTGGGAATGTTGTTAAACCCAACGCTCGTAGTCGAAGTAGTTTCCACCGATTCGGAAGCCTATGACCGGGGCGAAAAATTCCGGCGTTACCGCACCTTGCCGGATTTACAGGAATACGTATTGGTTTCCCAAACCAAGCCATTGGTGGAGACTTTTACCAAAAACGATGGCAAATGGTTTATCAATGAAATCGCAGAAGGACTGGATGCCGAAGTCCTGTTGACGAGCCTCGGAGTCAGCCTGTCATTGTCCCGCATTTACCGGGGAGTGGTTTTTGAAGAAAACAAGCCGGCAAAATCCCCCTCAAAAAAGAAAAAGTAATTTTTCAAAACCGGATAACGTGAACCACCCCCTGCGTCTCCGTCACCACAATCCCCCGCCCGCCGTCCAGCACACCTGTTTTGAAAAGTTCGTCTTTGAAACCATGCAGTGTCAGGGTGCAGCGGCCTGTTTGCGTATCCCAAAATTTGACCGTGTGGTCGCTGGAACTACTCACCGCATAGCGCCCGTCCGGGTGGAAAGCGGCCCCATAAATGCTGGATTTATGTCCCTGCTTAGTTAACGATGTCGCCCCGCACGTCGAAATAACGGGAAGGATTGATGCCGGAAAATAATTGGAATTCTTTGATGAAATGCGCCTGGTCGAAATAGCCGCAGTCGTCGGAGAGGTCTGTCCAGCGGATGGTTTGGCGTTGTTCCAGGGTTTGGATGGCTTTCTGAAATTTGAAAATGCGGGCCAGCATTTTGGGCTTGATGCCGATGGTTTTGTCAAAAGTGCGGATGAGGTGTTTGACGATTTTGCCCAGAAGTGTAGCATCCAAATTAACCGTTTTGGCGGTAAAATACATACCGTTGAATGATTAGGCAATAGGATGACCCAATAATTTACAGTCTTTTACCGCCAAAGCGGCAGAAACCACTTTTTCACCTTTTCCATAAAAACCTTGGCAAGCGCCTGCTTGTACTTATACTTTGGAGCGCCAGGTTTTGTCCATTTGCTTTTGGCTGTTTCGCGGTAGCTATCGGGATAGGCTATTGGCTGGAGCCAATAGCCTATGGCCAATAGTATGATAGTGACACCTTGGATTGGTTGGGAACGCTTGAGCCAATTTCCCCGAGGAAGGCTGCCAATTCAAGATGGCGCTTTTTAATGTTAATAAAGGCTGGATATTTGGCGTTGAATAGTCCGTATGTCTTTCAACTGATTGGAGTGAGTAAAACCCTGTACACCTTCCTGCTGGCCCTGCTGCCCATTTTTTCTGCTGCGCAAATCTCGAACTTGCGCAGCAAGTCATTGCCGGTGCTCTGCGCGCCACAGTTGCTCGATTCGCTCACCGTCGTTCCCAATTCCGTCATAGCGACCAACCCCGCTACTGGCGAGCGGATTTCCCCCGTCCATTTTAAAATTGAAAACAACCACATCACCTTCGACTCCACCATTCTCCATTCTCCATTCTCCATTCTCAATTTTAGCTACCGCGTGCTGCCGTTCAACCTCTCCACCCCCCTCGCCCGGCTCGATACCAACACCCTGGTTCGCAATTCCGGCGACCGCCTCATTGGCTTCAAATACGACCCTTATGCCGGGGAAGCCCAGCCATTGCTGCCGCAAAAGGGGCTTGATTACAACGGCAATTTCACCCGCGGCATTTCCTTCGGCAACAACCAGAACCTCGTGCTCAACAGCCAGTTCAGCCTCCAAATGGCTGGCTCGCTCGGTGATATGGAAGTACTCGCTGCCATCACCGACAACAACATTCCGCTCCAGCCGGAGGGCAACACGCAGCAACTCCGGGAGTTCGACAAGATTTTCATCCAGCTCTCAAAAGACAGGAACAAACTCATCGCCGGCGACTACGAACTGGCCCGCCCGAATAGCTATTTCATGAATTATTTTAAAAAATTGCAGGGGGCCACGTTTAGCCGGCAGTCCTCAGCCGGCAGTCCTCAGCCGGCAGAAGGCAAGGGGTATGAATTGAAAACGCAAGGCAGCATAGCTATCGCCCGCGGCAAATTCGCCCGCAACACCATCCCCGCTCAGGAAGGGAATCAGGGGCCATTTCGCTTGCAAGGCGCCGAAGGCGAGCGCTTCATCATCGTGCTGGCGGGCACGGAGAAGGTCTTCGTGGATGGCCAACTGATGCAACGCGGGTTGGACGCCGATTACGTCATTGACTACAACGCCGGGCACCTGACCTTCACCAACCGCCGCCTCATCACCAAAGACAGCCGCATTGCCGTCGAGTTCGACTATGCTGACCAGAACTACCTGCGCTCTCTTTACGCCGTAAACACCGAGCTGAAAAGTGATAAACTGCGCCTCTACCTCAACACCTATTCAGAGCAAGACGGCCGCCAGCCTGTGGACGAAAATTTTTCGGAATCTGAGCTGGGCACGCTGCGCCTGTCCGGTGACAGCAGCCAGAATGCGGTGGTCAGCAGCATAGACACCGTGGCTGAATTCAGTGCGTTCCGGGTGCTGTACGAAATGAAAGATACGCTGGTGGAGGGGGTGCTGTACAGCAGCGTGCTCGTCTTCAGCTTCAACCAGGAGCGCGCGAAGTACACGGCAGGGTTTTCAAATGTTGGTACCGGCAACGGCAACTACCTCCCCGATACCGAGACGGCGGCCAACGGGCGAGTGTATCGCTGGGTGGCCCCCGACCCCATCACCGGGCAACCCCGCGGTGAGTACGAGCCGGTGCATAGGCTCGTGGCCCCAAAGCAGCAGCAACTTTACACGGCGGGCATCGAAGCGGCTCCTTCCAACATGACCAAGTTGAGGGCAGAAGTGGCGTTGAGCAATTTTGACCAAAACCGCCTGTCGGGTTTAAATGATGGCGACAATGTGGGGCTGGCGGCAACGGCGGGGGTGCGGCAGGTTTTCGAGTTTGGCGGAACCGCCCCTTCCAAAGAATCGGATCAGGCTCTGCCCCTCCTCCCCGGACAGGGCGGCGGGTGGCGCATCGAGACCGAAGCCAACTACGAAGTTACCCAGCGAAAATTCAAGGAACTGAACCCCTACCGCCCGCAGGAGTTTACCCGCGACTGGAATACCAGCCAGGGCATCAATGATGTGAGCATCAACAACCGCCTGTCGAATGAACATCTGGCGAGCGCCGGCTTCACTTTGCATTCGCCGAAGGCGGGAAGCCTGCAATACAGATTTGGCGGATTTTTCAGGGACACCTTGTACACAGGCCTAAAGCATTTCACCAAATATACCTATCTGAAAAATGGCTACGACGTGTGGCTGCAAGGCGACTTTTTGAACACCACCAGCCCGTTGGAGGAGAGCCGTTTTCAGCGGCCTAAGTTCAATTTTTCCCTGCCGTTTTTGCGCGACACCACCGGTACGAAATTTTGGAAGGCCGGCATTTACGGCGAGCGGGAGAAAAACAGCCGGTACGCCCGTGACGCCCAAAACGCGAAGTCCGATACGCTGGGCAAATTGAGCTTTTATTACGACTTGGTGAAAGTGTTTGTGGAAATGCCGGAGAGCGAGCGCTTCAGCTTCAAGACAAATTTTCAGCGCCGCCGCGACCACGCACCGGTGGGGCCGGATTTTGAATCTTCGACGGTGTCTGGTGAGGTCAACGTGCAGGGCAATTGGCGGCAAAGCCGCAACTCCCGCCTCGACTGGAATTTCACCTGGCGCCAACTTGCTGTGAAGGATACAGCGCTGACCAACCTCGACCCTTCCAACACCTACGTGGGCAGGCTCGACTACGGCGTGAATGTGCTGCGCGGCTTGGTGCAAAGCGCCACGAGCTACGAAATCGGCTCCGGCCAGGAACGCAAGGTGGAGTTCACCTATCTGGAAGTGCCAGCCGGCGAGGGAACTCACCAATGGGTGGACCGCAACGGCGACGCGGTGGTGCAGGTGGACGAGGTGGAAATAGCTCCCTTCCAGGATGTGGCGAACGCCGTGCGGGTCACGGTTTTTACCGACGATTTTATCCGCACCAACAATGTGATGTTTAACCAAAGCCTGCGCCTGGAGCCAAAGGCCGTGTGGTTCAATGCCTCCGGGGCGAAGAAGTTCTTGAGTAAATTCTCCACCCAAAGCAGCCTGCAAATCACCCGGAAAGTGAGGGACGCCGGCGGCGTCAGCCCGTGGAATCCCTTTCAACTCAACATCGTGGACACGGCACTTGTGGCCACCCGCTCTTCCATTTACAACACCCTTTTCTTCAACCGCTCCGACCCGAAGTACGACGTACAGCTCGGCATGTCCGGCAACCAAAATAAACAGGTGCTCACTACCGGTTTCGAGAGCCGCCGGCAGCAGGAGCAGTTTTTCAAGCTGCGCTGGAACATCACACGGGCGCTCAGTTTTCAACCGGCGTTCACCTTTGGCCATAGCGAGCAAGGTTCGCAGCAATTCGAGAGCAAGCGCTACCGCATCGAATCGTTCGAGACAGAGCCGAAGCTCAGCTTCCAGCCGTCCAACTCTTTCCGCACCAGCTTTTCCTGGCGGTACGAAACCTCCGAAAATAAGCTCGGCACGGCGGGCGAAAATGCCCGAACCCACGACCTGAAGCTGGAATCGGTTTACAACCAAAGCGCCACCACCTCCATCCGCTCGGAGTTTTCTTTGGTCAATATCCGCTTCGAGGGGCAGGCCAACTCCTCAGTTGGCTTTGCCTTCCTCAACGGCCTGCAAAACGGCAAAAACTATATTTGGAGCCTCGCCCTCGACCGGCAGATTGGCAAAAACATCCGCCTCGGCATAAGCTACGAGGGCCGCAAAACGGGCACGGCAAATATGGTGCACGTGGGCCGGGCGCAGGTGGGGGCGGTGTTTTGAGAATTTAAAGGGGAGCAGCGGAAATTGCATAAACATTTGTTTCGGAATTTCGGTTATTTTTGTCTTGACCATTCTAAAATATCAAGCCTTATGACTACCGTAGAAATCAAGGGTAATTTTCTCAATTTCCTCGCGAGCATCGAAGATAGCAGCCTTTTAAAAAAAATGCTGGCTACCTGCATCGAGATAGCCCGTAAAGAAATCAAATCGGACAGTATGCCACCCGAAATCCTTGATGAATTGGAAGAAGCTGTCCGCCGGAGTTGCGATGAAGCAAACCTTATCCCTCACGAAGATGTGCAAAATGAAATGACCAAATGGTTAAAAGGATTGCCTGGTTAGACACCGCCAAAAAGCAATTTTTTGAAATCGCCGCCTACCTGGCTGAACAATACTCGCCTGCCACTGCACAACGGTTTTCAGAGGAGCTATACACCAAAATCCTGCGCATTATGCAACAGCCTGGTTCCGGGCATCCCGGTCCAGTTTCCCAAATTCGTTATTTCATAGTCAGGAAACGCTACAACGTTTATTACCGCCATTCCGGCGAAGTTCTTTATGTGGTTTATTTGTGGGACACAAAGCAAGACCCAAAGAAAAACCCTTACCGGAAGTAGCCATTTTTAGCAATTGTAAAATCGTTCACGTGGGCCGGGCGCAGGTGAGGGCGGTGCTTTGAGGAACGATTTATTGGCTCCAAAGGCGACCTGCCCGGCCATGTCATGAAGCTCCGCAAACCGTGCCTGAAGGCCATTTCCACCACATCGAAATCGTCACGGGGAAAAAAGGAACCGGAATAGCGCAAGCTCATCGAACACCCCGGCATTCAGCCCAACGAATTCCTGATGATTGGCAATTCGCTGAAGCCTGGCATCCTGCCCGTGCTGAAAATTGGCGCTATGGATTACACCACCTGGAATTGGAAAAGTTGGAAACGCACGTGAAGCACCCCAACCTGCGGTGGTGGAAAGAGCATCCGGGGGAATCGTGAATTATCTGTAATTCCTCCACACCGCAGCACCTTTTTCACACAAACAAAACTTACTTTTTGAACTGACTTCCATCATCTCCCGCTGAGGGGTGCCGGTCTATTTTTGTCCCTGTAAGTTCTCTGTTTGATGAATCAGGAACGTGTGCAAAATAAGATGTGTGTTTTTTTGAGGCTGTAAAGTCATCGCTAAAAAATTGTGACCAAATTCTTCAACACAGAGGCACAGAAACACAGAGTTGAGTTTGGTTCTCTGTGTCTCTGTGTTGAAATAAAAATTGTCAAGCTAATTCCAGCGTTGACTTATGATACAGCCTCAAAAAGAACATCTA
>SCUG01000453.1 GCA_004297645.1 Saprospiraceae bacterium
GTTCCAGCGATAAATCAAGCCCGGCAGCTATTTCCTGATAACTCAGCCCTTCGATGTCCCGCAGTTGCATGATGTGTTGTTGCTTTTCGGGCAACTGCTCCATCATTTTCCTCACCATACCGATGATGTCATTGGAGACGGCTTGCCGGTAAGGACCGGGGGATTTGTCCTGTAAGTCGAAGCCGGGTTTTATCCCTTCGGTCCGTTTGTGTTTTGAGCGCAGCTTATCAATCGAAAGGTTTCGGGTCGCGGTGATGCACCAAGCCTCGATGTTGGCAATTTGGTCACTATGCTCCCGATTGTTCCATAGTTTGATGAACACTTCCTGCACAATATCCTCAGCTTCCGTTGGGCTGTTCACCATGCGCATGGAGAAGCGGAAAAGCTTGTTTTTTAAATGAAGTATTTTCGATTGAAATTCTTGTAGGCTCATTTCGAGAAGGTGACGATGCCTCTGCTGGCATTGTTACAACGGCTGTGAAAATTGTTGGCAATAACACCCTAAAGAAAAGGTAAATAAAAGAAAGGATGCCCTACTTTTGGCGTTGAGTGAGAAGAAATTAAGTGAAATATGCAGCTCAAAAAATTCGACAAGCTCCTCATAAAAAGTTTTATACCGCCATTCGTGGTCACGTTTTTCATCGCCCTGTTTGTGTTGGTGATGCAAACGCTGTGGCTTTACATAGACGACATCGCAGGGAAAGGCGTGGGTTTCTTCCTGCTGGTTGAGTTGGTGAGTTACATGTCGGTGTCAATGATACCAATGGCGCTGCCGGTGGCGGTGCTCATTTCCTCGGTGATGGTGTTGGGGAATCTGGCCGAGCGGTACGAACTGTCGAGCATAAAATTTGCCGGAGTCAGTTTGTGGCGGGTGATGATGCCACTGATGGCGGTGACCACCCTGATAGGTGTCTTATCATTTTTTTGTTCCAATAATTTCATCCCTGTTTCCAACCTGAAGTTCAAGTCCCGGCTATATGACATTCGGCGGCAGAAGCCCACTTTGAGCCTTGAAGAAAAATCTTTTAACGACGACTTTCAGGGGTTTTCCATTCGCATCGGTGACAAACTGCCCGACGGCCGCACCATCGAAGACGTCCTTTTGTACGACAATTCTATGTCTGGCAACGGGCAGCTTATGGCTGTCATGGCGGACAGTGGAGAAATGTTCGGCTCCATTGATGGGAAGTATTTTGTCATGAACTTGTTCAACGGCCACCAATACTTCGAACCTAAACCGGTAATGACTAAAGGCAAGCGCAATTTTCCCATGGTGCGCACCAGTTTCAAGGAATGGAACAAGGTGTTCGACCTCGACGAGTTTGAACTGGACCGCACGGACGAGAATTTATTTAAGTCGCACCACACCATGTTGAGTGAGCGCCAGTTGCTCATCGCAATAGACTCCATCGACAAAAGTATCGCTGAGCGGTTGGAGAAAAATGCAGACCAGACCGATAAACATTTTTTCTTCTTGAACCAAGCAATGGAACAGCGCCTGCGCAAACTGCGAAAACAGAACTTGACGGACCACATCACCGGCACCGGAGCCTATGCCGTCACCAAGACAGTACCGGCCATACCTGCTCCAAAAAATAGTGTAGATAGCGCAGAGCAAAAGAAGACGGTGCAACAACCGTTAGTGAAAACCCGAATAAAGCCGGTTTTTCGGGAACCGGAGGAAGAAACGGCAAACGGCAGGCAGGCTAAGGGCGGCACGGTCAGGGCCAACCTGAATTCAAACCGCCAATATCTGCCAATGGATAGCTGTCTTACGGGGGCCGCAGCCATCGTCATGCAATACCCCAAATTCACTCGCGACAGGATTTTCGATAAAGCCAGCAATGACGTGAGAAGCCTCAGAGACCAGGCTCAATATACCCAATCTGCCCTCTCGAATACCGAAGAGAACCGGGTGAAGCACGTCTTCGAGTTCAACTCGAAATTCAGCCTGGCGGTGGCTTGTTTTATCTTTTTATTTGTCGGTGCCCCCATGGGGGCTATCGTCCGCAAAGGAGGATTTGGCTGGCCACTTCTTATTTCCATTGTATTTTTCATGCTGTTCGTGGTCATCACCATTTTTAGCAAGAACATTGCGGAGCGATTTGTCATCGGTGCCGTTCTGGCCTCCTGGCTCAACTGCCTTATCATTTTTCCAATGGGATTAGCGCTGACATTTTGGGCCATGCACGACGCCACGATTCAGCAATTGGTTGATTTTTTTAAGTTCAAATGGCTGTTTAAAAGGCGTGTTGGCAGGGTGGCGCTTTAGCGCACTGGCCCCAAAACGCTAAAACGCCAGTTCGATACCATGAGAAACCTTTTCGACAAATATTGGCAGAAATGGACCACAGCTTGTGCCGTTGGTGAATTGCTGGGTATGGGGGCTGTGGCACTCATTGCCCTTTCCTACAATCGTTGGGCGGGCGAGCCTCTCACCGCCGGAAGCAAAGCCCTCAACCTGCTCGTCATGGTATTTGCCGGGGCCATAGAGGGGTTCGTTCTTGGCTTCTGGCAATGGCGGGTGCTTCGGCTGAAATTTCCTATAATTCCTGCTAAAGAGTGGATTGGTTATACGATGGCCGTTGCCATGCTGGGGTGGTTTCTGGGTATGCTGCCCTCGCTGCTCCTGACCTTGGGAAATGCTCCCGTGCCCCCGGAGGAAGTGGAGCCGCCACTGGTTCTGATTTTGGCGGGGGCCATGGCATTGGGGTTGTTCCTCGGCGCCATGTTCGGGTTGTTCCAATGGTTTGCCTTTCATAAATATGCCCGTGAGTCCATTCAGTGGGTGACTGGCAATTCGCTCGGCTGGGGGTTGGGTATGATGTTCATTTTCGCGGCCGCCGCGTGGCCGGACGCGGCCTCGCCTTTATTTACCGTAATATTGGCCGGCATGGCTGGCGGCTCGCTGGCCGGGCTGAGCGTGGGTGCCATTACCGGCATTTATTTGAATCGGATAATAGCAGAAAATGAAGCCGCCGGTGGTGCGCAAAAGGGTTGACCGGGAATCATTCGCTGTGAAAACATGGCGCAGGTATCACAGACTTACAGCCAAAAGTCCGTTGTTTCATTCCCAGTTTTATTTTGCGCAAACAGAGATGGGCAAGCAATCTAATCTCCATTTTGTATATTTTCTCCCGGATTTTTTCTTGGAATGACTTTTCTCAATACCTTACCGCCGGGTTTTGCGGCTGGATGTCAAATCATCCAACACAATCCACCATCCAGCCAACAAACAATTCAACTATTTTAAACGAAGACTAACATGAGTGCAAAAAACGAAGCATGGGGCTCCAGGGTCGGCCTTATACTCGCCATGGCAGGCAACGCTGTCGGCCTCGGCAACTTCCTCCGCTTTCCGGTGCAGGCGGTACAAAACGGCGGTGGGGCGTTCATCATCCCCTACTTAGTCTGTTTCCTGCTGATGGGCATCCCCCTGTTGCTGGTCGAATGGTCTATGGGCCGCTTTGGCGGCCGTGCCGGCAACCACAGTACGCCCTACATTCTGGACACAATGGCTAAGGGCCGGATGTGGAAATACATCGGCGTGTTCGGCATTTTCACCAACATCGCCGTGGCTTGCTACTACTGCTACATCGAAAGCTGGACGATGTCCTACGTCATCCATTCCGTCGCTGGCACTTTCTCCGGGATGGACCAAAGCCATGTGGCTGCCTTCTTCAACGATTATGTGGACGTAGGCACCTCCACCACCGGCATTCCATTCGAGGCGGTTGTTTTCTACGTTTTATGCCTGGGCCTCAATACCTACATCCTTTCCAAAGGCTTGGACGGGGTGGAAAAAGTCGCCAAAATCGGCATGCCGCTGTTGATTATTTTCGGTGCATTCCTCGCCGTTAAGGGATTGACTTTGGGCACCAGCGGCGCTACTCCTGAGCATCCGACGGCCTCCGCCTGGGATGGCCTGAACTTCCTTTGGACGCCCCAGTTCGATTCATTGACCAACCCGAAAGTATGGCTCGCCGCCGCGGGGCAAATCTTCTTTACCCTCTCAGTGGGCATGGGTACTATCCATTGCTACGCCGCCTATGTTAAATCAAAAGAAGACATCGCCCTCAATGCCATGAGTGCCGGCTGGATGAACGAATTCGTGGAAGTTGTACTCGGCAGTCTCATCGTTATTCCTATTGCCGCCGGTTACCTCGGCATAGCGTGGGTGCAGGAAAACGCCAGCTTCGGCATGGCCTTCCAAACGATGCCCTACCTTTTTCAACAATGGGGGCCAACGTTGGCGGCCATTGCGGGGCTGTTCTGGTTCGGCTTGCTGTTCTTTGCAGGCATCACTTCCTCCTTAGCTATGGGCACTCCCTGGATGGGTTTCATGCGCGACGAGTTTGGGTGGCAGCGCGGCAAAGGGGCGCTCTCATTTGGCATCATCACCCTGCTGCTGGGCCTGCCGACGGTTTTGTTTTACAACTATGGCGTGTTCGACGAATACGATTACTGGGCAGGCACCGTCTCGCTGGTCGTTTTTGCCCTGTGTGAAACCGTGGTTTTCGCCTGGATATTCGGCATGGAAAAAGGTTGGGCCGAAATCAAACTCGGCGCCGATGTCCACTTGCCCATCATTCTGAAGCATGTGATAAAATGGGTGACGCCGCTCTTGCTGTTGTTCGTCTTCGTTGGCTCCCTCGTCACGCCCAAGGGCAACGAGTGGCAGAAGGCTTTTGCCAACTTGGGCAACGGCAATGGCTGGGAACTCGACAACGGCTCCCTCATCATGCAACTTCAAAATGCAGGCATCAAGGATGAAATTGCTTTTGTGCAAAACCCGGCTACCTTGCCTGCCCTCCAGGAAGAGGCAGAAACCTTGCGGGAGGTCAGCGCCACCACCACCGACTTAAAGGAAAAGGCAAGGTTGGATGTGCAATACGAAAAGAAAATCAGCAAAATCAACCAGGTCTCCGACCCCGGTTACTTGGAAACTCTAAACAAAAAACTGACCTATATCCCGATAGCGAGGATACTGCTGCTGGGGCTTTTCATCGGCCTGGGGCTGCTCGTTCACCTGGCTTACGGAATCAGGGTCAAACAAGGAAGAAATACAGCATGAATACACCAGCATTAATCACCATGGTTTTGGCGCAGGCAACCGTCACCTGCTTTACTATCTTTTTTTTCATCAAAGTGCTGAGAACGCCGAAC
>SCUG01000454.1 GCA_004297645.1 Saprospiraceae bacterium
GCGCCGCCTCCGGCGGTGCCGGGGGGAGGGGATATTGGGGGCTTCGCCCCCAAACCCCTAAGCCAGCGAAGCCAGCGCCAAATACCCGGGATGGACAAAACCTAACGCTCGACAGTATATTTATTAATCATTACTTAGTGAAGTTACCAGTAAATTTTTGGCAAATCCTTCGATTCTTGGCCGGAGATAAGACGTGGAATAAAGGACGGCTGGCTGACAATCGGTATAGTTGTGCTCAAATGAAATTAAAGAAATAGGGATTTTAGTTTCATCATTTTGCCTTCCCCTGATTCCAACATAGTTGAGCACAACCGGTTTGCCTTCGCCAAGGTGATACATCACAAATACCAACACCTCTCACATTATGAAGAAAAAAATTACCTCCGTCTATGCCCTGTTTTGGGCGCTGCTCTCTGCGTTTCTTTTCATGTCTTATGCCAGCAATCCGCCCAATGGTTATACGGGTGCTCCTCCCACTAATAATACCTGCTCGTCTTCGGCAGGGGGCTGCCATTCAGGGGGAACCATGTCGGGAAATATCACGCTGACGGGCCTTCCGGCGACCATTACTCCCAATACCACCTACTCCCTCACGGTCACTTTGACCCGCACGAACTCGACCCCACAACGGGGCGGGTTTCAGGCCACGATTTTGAACGCAAGCAATAGTTTTGTGGGGAGTTTTTCCAATGCCGGACCCAGCTCTACATTGCAAATGGACGGGGGCATCACTTATTTCGAGCACAATCCAGCCATGTTTTTTGGTGGCAATGACATAACTTATACGGTTGATTGGACTTCTCCTGCCAGCGGTTCGGGCACAATTACGATGTACACTGCCGGTAATTTTGCCAACGGCAATGGCAATAATGATGGAGATTACATCACCACGCAAACCGCTTCCGGCACCTTCATGGGCGGCGGCATGATAACGGTGAATGTCAGCGGCACCAACGTCAGCTGCTTCGGCGGAAACAACGGAACCGCTACCGCCATGGCCTCCGGTGGCGGCGGCGGGCCTTACAATTACGCCTGGTCGAATGGGGGCAATACTCAAACCATCAGCAACCTGCCTGCCGGAACCTATACCGTGACGGTGACCAACGGTGCCGGTGGCAATGGCACAGGCAACGTGACCCTCACCCAACCGCCGTTGCTTACGGCCGCCATCATCAATCAGATAAACATCAACTGCGTAAATCCCGTGGGCAGCGCTACTGCCCAGGGCGCCGGCGGCGTGGGTGGATACACTTACGCCTGGTCCAACGGCTCGTCGGGGCAAACTGCCATATTGCCGGCAGGCACCCATATCGTCACCGTGACCGATGCCAATGCTTGTGCGGCCACTGCCAGCGTCACTATTTTGTCCGACATAACTCCCCCTATTACCGAAGCCGGCCCGCCCATGACAATAACCTGTTCCACGCCAGCAGTCACCCTGAATGGCACGGGAACTTCCACCGGTCCTGATTTTGTGTACCAATGGACTACCGTAAATGGACAAATCATCAGTGGCGCCAATACCCTGCACCCCTTAGCCGGCGCAGCGGGCACCTATAAATTGACCACGACGAATACCGCCAACGGGTGCACCTCATCGGATAATACGACCGTGACAAGCAACACAGTAGCACCAACGGCTGACGCTGGCAATGCCATGCAACTGACTTGTACACTTACCAGTGTGACCCTCGATGGCTCCGGATCTTCTGCTGGCACAAATATCATCTACCTGTGGACCACTGCAAACGGCCATATCGTCAGCGGTAACACCACGACCATGGCCGAAGTAGATGCGCCAGGCACCTATGTTCTCAAAGTGACAAATACAGCGAATGGATGCACAGCGAGCGCCAGTGCCGCCGTCACGTCCGATACCATCCCACCCGTTGCTAATGCCGGCCCTGACATGACTTTGAATTGCAACAATAGCTCCGTGGTTCTCGATGGTTCAGGCTCTTCAGGCGGCGGAAATATTAGCTACCTGTGGACCACTGCGAACGGCAACATCGTAAGTGGTGATTCCACTTCTATGGCCGAAGCAGATATGCCGGGCACTTATGTCTTCACGGTAACGAACACGGTGAATGGTTGCACAGAAAGCGACAGTGTTGGCGTCACTTCCGACACCATCCCGCCCGTTGCCAATGCTGGCCCAGGAATGGCTTTGAATTGTAACAATAACTCCGTGGTTCTCGACGGTTCAGGCTCTTCGCAAGGGATGAAATATACTTATACCTGGAACGGCCCCGGCATCGTTTCGGGCGGGAATACACCCACTCCTACCGTAGATTCAGCGGGAGCCTACATCATCATGGTGACCGATACCATCAACGGTTGCACGTCGGTGGATACCACCACCGTCACGCTAACTCCACCGCTGAGCGCGGCCATTGTTGATTCAACGAATGTACTGTGCAATGGCGATAGCACCGGGACTGCCACCGTGGAGGGTACCGGAGGAAATGGCGGCTTTTCTTACCTGTGGAGCAATGGCGATACTACTGCACAGACCGGAAACCTGCCGGCTGGTATTTTTTCCGTGACCCTCACTGACGAAGACGATTGCGCCTCGACGGCCAGCGTAACTATTGCCGAACCTGCTGTTTTGAGTGCCAATGCATCCGCCACGGGCGAGTCATCGGCTGGCGCCAACGATGGCACGGCCACAGCCAGCCCCGGCGGTGGGGTTCCGGGCTATACTTTTGCCTGGAGTACTGGCGACACCACGCAAACAATTAGCAATTTACCGCCGGGCAATTATTCGATTGTCCTAACGGATATGAATGGTTGCACCATTTCCGAAACGGTGACCGTGAGCAGCTTCGATTGTTCGGGATTTGGCGTCAGCCTGACGTCCATCAATCCAACCTGCAATGGCAATGCCGATGGGGAGGCCACCGCCACGCCATCGGGCGGAGCCATGCCATTCACGTATATTTGGTCATCGGGAAGCAACAGCGCCACCGCCACAGGCCTCGCCGCAGGCACCTATACCGTGGCGGTCACCGATAGCAGCAACTGCGAGGTTGTAACAAACATCACCCTTTCCGAACCACCGTTACTGAGTGTTTCTATCACCGGAAAAACGAATGTGGATTGCCACGGCAATGCCTCCGGCTCCGCCACAGTATCCGCTGCCGGCGGTACGCCGGGCTACACTTTCGAATGGTCGAACGGGGGCACCGGCGCTACGCAAAGTAACCTCACCGCGGGCACCTACAACCTCACTGCCACCGATAGCAACGGTTGTACTACCTCCATGCAGGTCGCCATTACTGAGCCACCTGCTTTCAATGGAAGCATTTCTTCCACGAATGAAACAGAGGTGGGCGCCACCGATGGTACTGCCTCCGTCATTGCGTCGGGGGGCACGCCGGGGTACGCTTATACCTGGAATAATGGCGGCACCTCATCGTCCATCACAGGCCTCGCTCCCGGAGAGTATTGCGTCACCGTAGCCGATGCGAACGGATGCACTTTTAACCTTTGCGCCAATGTAAATGCTTTTAATTGCAGCGCAACGTCTCTGGCTTTGAGCAGCGAGGGCGTTTCCTGTTTCGGTGGCGATGATGGCAGTGCAAACGCCGTTGCCACTGGTTTTGCCGAGCCTGTTGACTACCAATGGTCGAACGGAGATGTAAGCGCCAATATCGAAAATCTGGTAGCTGGAATTTACAACGTGAGTGTCAGCGATGCCAATGGCTGCTCTGCCACAGGCCAAACAGAAGTGACGCAGCCGGAACTTCTGAGTCTCGAATTGCTTGAGCAAACAGACGTGAAATGCGAGGGCCAGGCCAACGGAACTGCCACCGTGACGGGCATTGGCGGCACGCCAAACTACGCCTATGCCTGGCCGGGCGGAGGGGATGGGGCTTCGCAAAACAATCTCAGCCAAGGTGTTTATAGCGTCATCGTGACTGATGCAAATGCCTGCACGGCTTCGCTTTCCCTCACCATCGGGGTGGAACCCGACACCGTGCCTCCCGTTGCCATCGCAGAAAATCTGACGGTTGCATTGGATGAAAATGGCATGGTCACTCTCACGTCGTTCATGCTCGGCGATGGCAGCTTCGACAATTGCGCCCTCGACTCGATGGCGCTCGATGCCGGGGCTTTCAATTGCGACAATTTAGGAGAAAACGAAGTCGTACTCACGGTATGGGACAACGCCGGGAATAGCGCCTCGGACACAGCTATCGTGACAGTAGTGGACGAAATGCCGCCCGTTATTCTTTGTCCCGCAAATTTAGAGGTGACAGGCTGCGATGGAATAGTGGTAGAATATGGCATCCCCACCACTTCTGATAATTGCTCGCCGGGCAACGTCTTCATCATCTCCGGCCTGCCCTCCGGCGTACCATTCCCCGAAGGGGCGACCGAAATAACATGGGGCGCCACCGACCAGAGCAGCAATGCATCGGCCTGCACTTTTACAATCACTGTCATCAGCATCTTTGAACTGTCAGCCTCCACCACAGAACCATCATGCGCCGGTGCCAGCGACGGTACGGCGGGGGTGCAGCTCATCGGGGGCGTACCCCCCTATCAGTATGCCTGGGATGACCCTGCCCAACAAACTACGCAGACTGCCACAGGTCTGAGTGCAGGTACTTATTCCGTGAGCATCACTGATGCCATTGGCTGTAAAACAGTTGCTACGATTTTCCTCGATGAACCTCAACCAGTGCTGATTACCGTGGATACAGTGACGCCGGAAATGGGCGGCAACATGGATGGGGCGATTTCCGTCACGGTGGCGGGAGGCACCGGTCCGCTTTCCATCGAGTGGTTTCTGAATGGTAGTTTCTATTCGTCAGACGAAGACCTGGCGGCGCTTGGTGCCGGAACTTACGTTTTGCAAGTAACCGATGCGAATGGATGCACCGCCACGGATTCGGTGGCCGTTGAAAACGTTACCAGCACGGCAGACCCGGAATTGGAAAGCCGCATTTCAGTATTCCCCAATCCCGTATCAGGCGAGCTTCATATAGCGTTTGACCTTGGCGTTTCTGCCGAAGTGCGGGTGGGTGTGTACGACCTCGATGGCCGGCTCGTTTTGCCGATGGTTCAGGAAAAACTGCAAGCCAGAAATCTCACGTTGGATATGACGCATCAAGCCCCAGGCATTTACATCCTGAAAATGGTGGTGAATGAAGTTGTGGTGGTGAAAAGAGTAGTAGTGAGCCGGTAGCTCCCTGCCCGGTTTACGAAAAATACCGCATCATGTAGGAAATGATGCTGCCAACGTTTTCTCGGGCGTAGGTCGCCATGGCCTTGTCGGCCAGATAATCATCCCGTGAATCGTACAAGTTCATGGTGGCGATGAAAATAACGTTCGACACCAGGGAGATGAACATCAGACGGCGCTCGGAATAGGGAATCCCGCACTTGCGGAAATAGCTGTTCAGGTAACGGCAGATGGTGATGGCCATGTAGCGCACATTATCGGGCTGTAGTTGCTCCAATGGCACATCATACAGTTTGATAAAAGAAGCGTAGTATTGTTTGAGGCACCGGTGCGCCAGCTTCACGGCAAGGTTGTACTTGCCGGCCATGATGGCGCCGTCAATGCGCGAAAGGTATTTGTTGAGTTTTTCTGTATTCCAGTGGCGGTCCATGATTACAAGAATGATTTGGTAAGCGGGGACTAAAGTTGTACCAAGAGATTCACAAGCTAACGTATCCGGGTGCCAAATAGCGGCATACTGCCGTGCAATTTCAAGGATTTTTTTTTGGAAAACAAATGAAAGCAATGCCTGCACCCACCAGGTCAGTAGTTCTAATTATTCTCCCCGAAATAGCGGCAAAATCCAACCTGGTGCCGTTCCCCTGTGCTATTTTTCTCTTTTCATCTGTAACCAGCTTGTTTGCCATGCCGTCAAAGGCGGCGTACAAATTTTGTTAACCATAAAATCTAAATCATGCAACAAGTTACCGGGTTAGTAGCTGTCACCGGCGTTTTTACATCCGCCATCGTCTTGCTGTATTTATTTTTCAACTCCCGCCACAAAATCAGGATGGCGCTGATTGAAAGCGGCAAGTCAGCGGACATTTTCAAAGAAGAGAGCAGCCGCTTTGCTGCCTTAAAATATGGCATGACCGCCGTGGGTATAGGTTTGGGCCTGCTGTTAGGTTCCGCGCTCGAAAGCGAGACCTTTCCGGCTCCGCTTCCGCATTTTTCGATGATGCTCATCCTCGGCGGTGGCGGCCTGATTTTGTACTATTTATTCGTGAAGAAACAAGAAGATGGCGGCGACAAAACGGTATAACAGGTGAGTGCTTTTGAGGGGGAAAAAAAGAGGCACCAACGGGCCGGTCTCTCGAAAATACACACCCACATATTGTTGAACAAGCCCTTACCCAAACCGCTTAAAAGCATTGAGCAGCCGGTCGGGAAGTTCGCCGTCGGAAGCTTGCAGGTAGTCGTTGTAGGAGCACGGGATGAGGCGGTGACGGAGTACCTTTTTTTGGGTTTTCACCGGCACCTGTAGCCACCACCGGCCGGTCTTGTTGCTTTTCCAGAAGGTGAGCTGGTAGTCATGGCCGCGAAACTCTACGATGTATTCCATCAGGGCATTCATAGAAGCGGGGAAGTCATTTTGGCGGCTGTAAAACCCGTCGAGAAAATACCATATCAATTGGGCAAGCACCTGGGCAGTGTGGCCACCGGGGTCCAAATCATGGTGGAAGCCATAGAACCCGATAGAGGTGAGTTTGTCGCTCATACCGGCATAACGGCTGAGCTGACAGGCCTCCTCGTTGAAAAAGCCGCTGGGCGAGGCATCCGGCACACCCGGCGCTTCTAAGCTTTTGAGTGCGCAGAGGTTGAAGCCCACCAAATCGGCGTCGCGGATGAACGGTTCGGCATCGGAGAGGTTCGAGCGCAATCTACCCAACCGCACGCAGTCGAAGCTCCGCTGTTTGAGTTCATCCATCGCTACATTTTGCATGAAATGCGTTTGGCACCCGATGGCGCTGAAATGGAAAGGCCGGATTTTGCCTTGCAACACGGGGTTGAGGTAAAACGCACCGGTATCTTTTTGTTGCGGGTCAAAGGCGAGGCGCTCATCCACCACCGTCAGGCTAACATTGGACTTGCTGGCGTGGTGTGCCTCAAACTGAGCTTTCAGGAACTTGGCCTCCCGGCCAATGACGACGGGGCAAATCTGGCCATCCAGCAGTTCCAGCAGGAGCGGCGTGACGGTCGCATATTCCTCTCGCCGCACATTGCCAAGGTCGGCAATTTTGAGTTTCCCGAAGGGAAAACCCAACCCATATAGTGCCCGGCGCACAGCGTTAGCCTCCGCCTCCCCAATGCCGATGAGGGCCACTTTCGTGCGCTTAAGGTTGGGCAGGCGGTCTGCGTACTTTTGAATGTTAGCACCAAAGTCAGAGCCGCCGGAATCCAAGTCAGCCAAAAGGGATGAATCTATGTGTTTTAGCCAGTTGTCGAGCATCGTGATTCAGTTTGTGCGCAACGGAAGCAAAGCCCACCGCCGCCGTCAAAGACGAGGCAAAGGTAAAATTCAAAATTCACAAGGGCGAATATAGAAAGCACTTCGGGGGTATTACTTTTGCCACCGCTAAAACTAATCATTGATAAAATGGAGGCACTGCTACAGAAATACAAAGAAAAAAAGCCCGAAATCATTTTCGAGTGGAACGATGCGGAAACCGGCGCCAGAGGCTGGGTGATTATCAATTCGCTGCGCAATGGGGCAGCGGGCGGCGGCACTCGCATGCGGCAGGGCCTCACCAAAGAAGAGGTGGTGTCTTTGGCCAAAACGATGGAAATAAAGTTCTCTGTGGCCGGGCCTGACATTGGCGGCGCAAAGTCGGGCATTGACTTCGACCCCCGTGACCCGCGTCGCAACGAGGTGCTCAGGCGCTGGTACCGGGCGGTGTTTCCCTTGCTGAAAAACTATTATGGCACCGGCGGCGACCTCAACGTTGATGAGCTAAAAGACGTCGTGCCAATTACCGAAGATCTGGGGCTTTGGCACCCGCAAGAGGGCATCGTGAACGGGCATCTCGGCACGACGACCAACGGGGAGAAAGTGCGGATTTTGGGGCAGTTGCGCCACGGCTGCTCCAAAATTGTGGAGGATAGCCTTTTTGTGCCCGGCGGCCCTAAAAAATACGCCATCGCCGACATGATCACCGGGTACGGCGTAGCCGAATCGGTGCGCCATTTTTACGATATTTTTAAAAATAGCAACCTGCAAGGAAAAACGGCCATCGTCCAGGGCTGGGGCAATGTGGCCTCGGCGGCAGCCGGCTACCTATCGCTTTGGGGCGCCAAAATCATCGGCATTATAGACCGGGAAGGCGGCATCATCAGGCCCGAAGGCCTCAGCCTTGATGAAGTAAAACACCTTTTTTTTACAAAAAATGGCAACAAGCTGAACGCAGAAAGCATGCTGTCTTTTGAAGAAACCAATGAGAGAATCTGGCAATTAGGCGCCGATATTTTTCTGCCAGGAGCAGCCTCCAAACTCGTCACACGCCAGCAGGTGGACCAGCTCATTGATGGTGGCATCGAGGTCATTTCCTGCGGTGCCAATGTGCCGTTTGTGGATGACGGCATCTTCTTCGGCCCCACCGCCAAATACGCCGACCAGCATCTCAGCCTCATCCCTGATTTTATTGCCAACTGCGGCATGGCACGGGTGTTTGCCTACCTGATGCAGCCCCATGCTGAAATGACCGGCCAGGCGATTTTCTCCGACGTATCCAATACCATCCGCACCGCACTTCAGGAGGTGTATCGCAACAGCTCCTCCGACAGGCTAATTTCCTCGACCGCCCTGAAAACGGCTTTGTACAAGCTAATGAACATGGAACCAGCCCAGGCCGGGTAATCCTGGTAACTTTCTAATGAGTTTTTCCGTAATAGGCAGAGCACCCGAAAAACGCTCTTGCCGGCTCTGTTTTAGTCAGCCATTTACAAAAAGGGATCACCAGAAATTTCTTAATCTGGAATTGGTAAAATTCGAAAAATTAAGCAGCCCCCTGTTTTCCCCGGCCCCGGCAAGTTGCTGTATTTGCGCTATTTCACCTTTTGTTTAGCTTTGTAAAAGCTGCGAAGGAGAACACGAAGGAAAGGGAACCGATAACTACTTTAAAACCGGCCTTATGGCAAACATAAACCTGCCTTTGTTACTCGTCTGTTTTTGGAGCCTCACTCAAATGCACTCCATCGCTCAAAATGGAGCGCCCCTTCCTCCACCTGCCCCGGCATACAGTGCTACCCCCGCCCATATGTGGGAGTTAGGTTTGCACAGTGGGGCAGCAATAGGTTTCACCGATATTGATGCCGTGCCTAACTGGGGGGCGGGGTTCCATCTCCGGCGGGCACTCGACTATGTGTTTTCCATCCGGGGAGAAGCACTTTACAGCGTGCTGAAAAATGAAGACCAGCAGGATGGCGCCACCCAGACCAGATTTCAATCTGGTTCCCTGCAAATGCTCATCTCTTTCAACAACCTGCGCTGGACCAGCAGCCGCACCCGCATGGCCAACTTCTACGGTTTCGCCGGAGGCGGTATCAGCCATTTCAAAGTAAAAGTGGTGAACAAAATAAGCCCCCAATTAGCACCAGTGGATGCCGTGCAAACCCATGCAGACTTAGGCGTTGGCATCGCCTTTCGCCTCTCCGGGCGCTTCAATATTGGCTTTGAAACAAAGACCTCCATGTTGTTTGGTAAAAATGCCGACCGCCTCGATGGCATTGACCGCCAAGACAACGACATTTTCAATTACTCCAGCATCAGGCTGAATTTTAACATCGGCAATAAGGATAAGCTCTCTGAACCTTTGTATTGGGTGAACCCCATGGATGTCATCCTGAACGATGTATCGGAACTCAAAAAACGCAAAGAAGTTGCCATGACGGATACAGATGGCGACGGCGTCATTGACTTCCTCGACCAGGATAGCAATACCCCTCCGAATGTCGCTGTGGATACGCGCGGAATTTCCCTCGACAGCGATACCGATGGAGTGCCGGATTACTTAGACGATGAACCCTTCGTGAACCCTGAAAAAGTTGCGATGCAAAAGGGACTCCTCCCCACCTACAACACAGGCGGCGAGATACGTAAAATCGTCAGAGAGGAAATGGGAAACTATGCCGGTGCAGACGCGGGTGCAAACGCGGGTGCAAACACAGGTGCAAACATAGACAGCGGCAACTTAGCCAATTGGTTCTTGCCCATGATTCATTTCAACATAGACAGCGACCAACTCCGGTATGCCGACTATGGTAATTTGGCGAGCATCGCCACGGTAATGAAAGACAACCCCGGCCTGCGAATCGTGGTAACGGGCTTTACCGACAAAACGGCCTCCGATGCCTACAACCTCGATCTGTCGTTCAAAAGAGCCAAAGCCGCCATCTCCCACTTAGTGAACGTGCATGGTATTCCGCGCAGCCGCCTGATATTGAAATACAACGGCGAAGATGCACCACTCGTGCCCATCAACGGCTCCACCATCATGAACCGCCGGGTGGAGTTTCGGGTTGCCGGCAGCGATGAGGTGGACTTGGAAAATCCAGTGCCCGGGAAGGGGAAAAAAGAAAAGGAAAAAGGGTATTGAGCAAGATGAAAAGCATTGCCAACAGGCGTTAGGGGGTATGCTCCCCTAACGCCTGTTTTTTTTTAAAACTGCCCCGTCTTGATCATCACGAGTGTGCAACCCTCTACCACCTCCACGCCCTCCAATTTGGCGCGCCACATGAATGCAGGGTTCTCCGTGCCGGGGTTGAAAATCATCCGCCGTGGTTTCAGGTCCAATAAATAATCGTAGAATTCCTCCTGCCGGAAGGGATTGATGTACAGCGTCACCGTGTGGATGCCTTCCAGTTCCGGCTTGCCCGTCAGGATGGGGATGCCCGCTATCTCGCCGTTGTGCACGCCGAGCGGCAGGACTTCATGGCCATGTTCTTTTAGCCGCTGCACGGCCATGTAAGCATAGCGGGCCGGGTTGGGGGATGCGCCTACGACGAGTGTTTTTTTCATTTTTGTTGACATAAAAAGCCGGAAAGCATCCCATTCAACGCTTCCCGGCTTTTAGGGTTCAGGCCCCGGAGCTATACCAACAACCTGATTGGTTCCTCCAAAATCGCCTTTAAAGTTTGGAGGAACTGGGCGCCGGTGGCGCCGTCCACTACCCGGTGGTCGCAGGAGAGCGTCACCTTCATCATGTTGCCCACGACGATTGCTCCGTCTTTCACGATGGCTTCTGGATGATCAAGTAAAGAAAGAAGCTATGTGAAAGATGAGGATAGCTGATGAAAGGGCAAAACGACCGCCGCTTCTTTATCAAATGGCTTTGATAAAAATGAATGACTAATAAGGGAGGTGTAATACTTCCTGCCAATTGTGTCGAGAGGAGGAATAGTGTATTCTTGTTTTTTGAGAAACCCCAGGCGGTTTAGTTCCTGGATGTATTCAATGTATTTCGTGTACTTAGGATCCCTCTTCAATTTATCGCCCTCTTTTTCAAGTACCTGCTGCAACTCAAGCATTACTGGATTAGTCATGATTGAAAAGAATTTAGGGTTAGAAATATCTTCTGGAATGAAGAAAAGGGTTTAGCCCTGATCTGGTGATATATTCGCAAATGAGGTCGTTGTAACTCCTAATCAAGGTGCGAAGTTCGCCATCTTGGGAGCAATCTTCAATTTTTAATTTCAATAAACTTCTCAAAGTGTTTATCCCAATGAACCTCCCGTGAGAGTGCCAATACTTGTTGTCACCAAGAAGCCTTGCAATGTCTTCTGCCCTTTGCTGCTTTTCTTGATCACTGACTGGGGTTCCTGGATTTGTGGAGTTATGGTCTGTCCATGTCTTAAACTTGTACTTGACAAGCCACTCTTTCAGTAATGAAACCGTTAGTTCACGGGCTTGTTCAAAACTGCGTAGCATAGCCAAATCTTGAGATTGAAGGATGGCAAACTCTGCATTTGTCAACTCATTGTTTCTGGCTTTTTCAAGCAGCTCGTTGACTTTATCCAAATATCCCAATGCTGGCACGTAGCCTTTGCCGCTGTCCACTTGTGGGTCAATGGGGCCCAACGATGAGGTGTAGTCCATGTAAATCTTGTCTCCTGACATGCACCAGATGGTTCCCGCTGACATGGCATAATCAGGCACAATGAAGTAAACCTCATCAGGATAATGATAGCGGGTAATCTCAACCATTTTTTCGACGGTTTCCACGCTTCCTCCATTTGTGTTCAGTATGATGGCAAGCCTCGTTCTTTTTTTGTCGCCATCACTCTTCAAGTCTTCGATGAAGTCTCGGAATGGTTTTATGAAGGCTGGGTGGATAACACCATAATACAGAACTACGTCTGCTACGAATTTTTCTTCAAGTTGAAGTAATTTGTCTTTTAAAACGTCGGAAATGGTTTTGTCAAAAATTTGCATGGAGGATAGTTTTCTTAGAGGCTGTTTTAAAACCTGTTCCGTAGGAATAGCAACTTTGTAGCTGTTGATTCGGAATGGCGGTGGCGTTCCGTAGGAACGTTATCTATGCTGGTTTTGAGATGGCGTTCCGATGGAACACTGACCCTTATTCTCAGGCATTACTACAAAGAGGACCTTCCGATGGAAGGTTTTAAAACAGCTTCTTAGCTCGACTTTAGCCAAAACGCACAATCTCTTTGTCAGTAGATTTAAAGGTTGTCATTTGGCGGGTTTATACTTTTGAACGCCAGGTTTTGTCCATTTGACATTTGCTATTAAACTTTAGCCATCCGGGTAATCGGGATGCAGCCAGAATCAAATAGGCTTAGTACAAATAGTGAGGGTAATGAATTTCGATGGTTAGATACTACACTAACACTTGACATTGTGTGCCCCGGCGCCGCCTCCGGCGGTACCGGGGGGAGGGGACATTGGGGGCTTCGCCCCCAAACCCCTAAGCCAGCGAAGTCAGCGCCAAATACCCGGGATGGACAAAACCTAACGCTCGACAG
>SCUG01000040.1 GCA_004297645.1 Saprospiraceae bacterium
AAGCCGTCCGCATCATCCTGCCCGGCGACCAAAACTTCCTCTTTATCTCCGGCGAAGCGAATGACCCGACCAACGGCATCCGCATCCCGGTGGAAAAAATATTCGAGGGCATTGATTTGTAGGCTGTATTTTCCTTTTTCGCAAAAGATTTATGGGAATGAAGTGAGGAGGGAGACTCCCAAGTCACTTGGACACTGTTAATTGTTTGCGTGCCAACCACCCAATGCTTCAAACCTTCTAACTTTGCCGCATGGAGTCACCCACAAGGAACAACGTGGATTACAAGGTACTTGGAAGAGTCATTGCGCAAGCAAAACCCTACCGGGTTGTCTTTCTTACGGCCGCTGCCCTGGGGGTGCTGCTGGCGCCGGTGGCCATCCTGCGGCCCTATTTAGTGCAGGTGATGGTGGACGGCTACATTTTCAAATACGACCTGCCGGGGTTGGCGAAGATGTCGCTTTTTTTCGTGGGGGTTCTCTTGCTGGAAAGTGCCCTGCGTTATATATTCCTATACTCTTCAGATTGGCTGGGGCACGCCGTCGTGCGGGATTTGCGGGTCAAAATCTTCAACCACATCACGTCGCTGCGGCTCAGCTATTTCGACCGCACACCCATCGGCATCTCCACCACCCGTACCATCAACGACATTGAAAGCATCAACGAGATTTTTTCACAGGGTATCATCACCATCATCGCCGATTTTCTAATGGTCATCGCCGTGCTGGTGGTCATGTTTTTCGTGAGTTGGAAGCTGACGCTGGTGTGCCTGACTACCATGCCTTTTCTCATCATCGCCACCTACATTTTTAAAGAAAAAGTAAAAACCTCGTTTCAACGGGTGCGGGCGCAGATAGCCCGGATGAATGCCTTTTTGCAAGAGCGGCTAACGGGCATGCGCATCGTGCAGATTTTCAATGCCGGGGAGCAGGAGATGGATAAGTTCAAAAAAATAAACCGCGCCTATACGCAGGCCAACCTCGACGCTATTCTCTATTACGCCATATTTTTTCCGGTGGTAGAAGTTATTTCGGCGGCCTCGCTCGGCCTCATGGTTTGGTGGGGAGCCAAAGAGACTCTCGGCAACGAGGTGTCGTTAGGCGCCTTGGTGGCCTTCCCGTTGTACCTGAACATGATGTTCCGCCCCATACGGATGCTGGCCGATAAGTTCAACACAGTGCAAATGGGGCTGGTGGCCGCCGAGCGCGTGTTTCATCTGCTCGACCGCAGGGAGGTCATAGAAAATGACGGGAAATATGCCCCGAAAGAACTGGAAGGCGCCATCTCTTTTAAAAACGTCTGGTTCGCCTACAACGGGGAAGATTGGGTGCTCAAAGACATCAGCTTCGACATCAGCCCCGGCGAAACAATGGCCATTGTGGGTAGTACAGGCTCCGGCAAAACCTCCATCATCAGCATCCTCAACCGGCTGTACGAAACGCAAAAAGGCGCCATCGAAATTGACGGGGTAAACATCCGCGATTACCAGCTCGAACCGCTGTGCAGTCACATCGCCGTGGTATTGCAGGACGTTTTTCTGTTCTCTGGCACAGTGATGGAAAACATCACGCTGCGCAACGAGAATATCACCCGCGAGCAGGTAGTCACGGCTGCTAAAATGATAGGTGCCCATGCGTTCATAAAAAAGCTGCCCGGTGGCTACGACTACGCGGTGATGGAGCGCGGCGCCACCCTCTCGATGGGGCAGCGCCAACTGATTTCCTTCGTGCGGGCACTGGTGTTCGACCCCGAAATTCTCATCCTCGACGAGGCCACTTCTTCCATAGACCCCGAATCGGAAGCCGTCATTCAGCACGCCATCGAAAAGCTCATCGAAAAGCGCACATCCATCATCATCGCTCACCGGCTCTCCACCATCCGGCATGCCAGCAAGATTTTGGTGCTCGAAAAGGGGGAAGTGCGGGAGTTCGGCAACCACGACGAGCTGCTGCAAATAGAAAACGGCCGCTACCGCGAGCTGTACGAAATGCAGTTTTTGCCGGTGGGGGTGGCGTGATTGGCAACGTTGCCTCTGGCAACTTTGCGCTATAATTTTCGTTCACTTTAGCCATATTGGAATCCCATGAATTCACCGATTATTTTGTATGTGGAAGACGAGCCTAAAGTCGCTGCTTCTGTCAAGCAGGGGTTGGAAGAAAACGGCATCCGGGTAGATATTGCTCCCGATGGAGCGGTGGGCGCCTATATGTCCGGCAATAATAAATACGACCTCATTTTGCTCGATATAAACCTGCCACATGTGAGCGGATTCGAGGTATGCCGGAAGGTGCGTGCCAACGACCCTACTGTTCCTATCCTCATGCTCACAGCGATGGAAACCATTGAAAACAAAATCACCGGATTTGATGCAGGAGCCGACGATTACATTATCAAGCCTTTTGATTTCCGGGAATTACTCGCCCGCATTAAAGTTTTCCTCAAACGCCGGGCTTCCGGTACAGCCGTAAACACCGAAGACCTCATCCTGCGCATCGCTGACCTTGAATTAAATACAGGTGAAAAAACGGTGTCGAGAAAAGGCATGCCCATTTCGCTGACGGCCAAGGAATTTTGCCTGTTGGAATTTTTGATGCTCCGCAAAGGCCGTGTAGCCAGCCGGGCTGAAATAAGTGAAGAAGTCTGGGATTTGAACTTCGACAGCGGCACCAATGTGGTGGATGTTTATATCAATTTCCTTCGCAAAAAAGTGGATAAAAATTTTGAACCAAAACTCATTCATACCAAACAGGGGATGGGCTATTTTTTAAAAGAACTGTAATTGTTTTGAAGGTTTAGGAACGTGCGCAAAATAAGATGTGTGTTTTTTCGGCGGCGAAGCCGCCGAAAAAACACACCCTTGTTCTTTTTGAGGCCGCCGGAGGCGGCCTCAAAAAGAACATCTTATTTCGAACACGTTACT
>SCUG01000455.1 GCA_004297645.1 Saprospiraceae bacterium
GAGGCAGGATTTTGTGGATTCGCAAAAAGTCCTACCTTTGCCCACCATTTTTTTAGAATAAAGAATAAGTACTGTCATGAAAGCTGATATCCATCCTAAATCTTACAGAAAAGTTGTCTTCAAAGATTTCTCCTGTAACGAGTCATTTTTGTGTCGTTCTTGTGCACCTTCAAAAGAATCCATCGTTTGGGAAGACGGTCAGGAGTACCCGCTGATAAAGCTCGAAATTTCATCCGCCTCGCATCCGTTTTACACGGGCAAAATGAAATTCCTGGATACTGCCGGCCGCATCGATAAGTTCAACAAGAGATTTGCAAAAACGAAATTTGCAAAAGAGGACCAAGAATAATTGCTTCAAACAAGCAAAAAGAGCTGACCCTGAGGTCAGACTCTAAAAGCCTCAACCGTACGGTTGAGGCTTTTTATTAAATGTTTACCAGCCGGTAGTGCCTTATTTCCCGTAAGCATATTATAACTTGCAGTTTGAATTAGGGAATGGCCTCCTGGAATTCCCGTTCTCATTTTTAACCCGGTTAAGCCCCGTCAAATACTCATGAAAAATATCATCCTGTTTGACAATCAACGAAGAGAGCAATTGCTCCCTTTTACTTTCACCCGCCCTATTTGCGAAATTAGGGTTGGCGCTTTGACGATACGTGAGAAATGGGCCAATCAGTTGAATGGCAGAGTTTCATTCATTACCCAGGATTACCTCTCCGACAAATACGACATTACGATTTCTGAGGTCAATTATTTAGTGAACGGCGCCGTATTACCCAACCCGGAATTGTGTTCGCTCATCAGCCAAATGGAAGGCGGCCAGGCCATGCTGGCAAATGGTGAACTCATCGCCGCAGTATTGGACCGCGGGCAGTTCAACCGGCTCATGTACGACGACATTGAAGAATTGGATAGCTTCGAAATCGCTGTTTCCATGTTTAAACGTTTGAACCATATTTGGGACATTTTCCTGCTCAATGGAGAGGCTATCCTCACCGATTTTGACCTACTAACCAAAGGCAAGACGTCGAAAAAATTAAGCAATACAAATACGGTAATTGGCGCCAATAACCTGATATTTCTCGCACCCGGTTCCCGCGTGGAAGGTGCTACTCTGAACACTACTGAAGGCCCAATTTACATTGGCAATAATGCCGAAGTCATGGAAGGGGCGCTCATCAGGGGACCATTCGCTTTGGGAGATTCTGGCACCGTAAAAATGGGGGCTAAAATATACGGCCCCACTTCCGCCGGCCCTCATTGTACCTTGGCGGGCGAAATGAAAAATGTAGTCATGTTCGGTCATTCCAACAAAGGCCACGAAGGCTATCTCGGCAACTCGGTTATCGGCGAATGGTGCAATTTAGGGGCTGGCACAAATTGCTCAAACCTAAAGAACAATTGGAAACCAGTAAAAATCTGGGATTATTGTTCCCAAAAATTTGAGCAAACAGATCAATTGAAAGCCGGCGTTTTTATGGGAGATTACACCATGACAGGTATCAATTCAATGTTGAATACCGGAACAGTAGTTGGCCTATGTTGCAATGTCTTTGGTGGTGGTTACGCTCCGCGCTACATCCCATCCTTTTCTTGGGGTGGGCAAGGCAATTTAGCCACCTATCTCCCCGAGAAGGCTTTTGAAGCGATAGAACGTATGCTCGCTATCAAAGAGGTGGCGCTCTCCCCTGAAGACCGGCTTCTGCTTTTAAAGATTTTTGAAGAAACGTCCGGCTTCCGAAATCAGGATGGGCAACAGCCGGCGGATGTGATGCCATCCGGCCTATCCGAAAAAGAAAAAAAAGATTCCACATCACCGGAGTAGCTTTCAGTCCTGCCAATTTAGCCAAACAAGCTCGTAATCATAACCAAAAGTCATTGTCCACTTGCCTGAACGAGCAGGTGTTTTGGCTACCTTTGCATCTTAATATTTTCACCATGCTAATAGTTGCTGATGGAGGTTCCACCAAGACTGATTGGAGAATAATAGAAGAGGATGGCCAGGTAATTAGTGCCACTTCGACTGGATTCAACCCCAACTATAATGATGCCACCGGGATTTGTAAGCTTTTAGAGAAAGGCTTGTACCTTGAGATACCCGCTGGTGCATCAGGTACCATATACTACTATGGTGCAGGCTGCTGGGATGAAGGCCGTGCAGCTTTGGTACAGAGTGCCTTCAATCAGGTCTTTCCAAAATTCGTAACCCATGTGAGCCACGACATTCTGGCCGCCGCCCTTGCCACCTGTGGAAATCAACCTGGAATCGCCTGCATCCTGGGCACGGGATCCAACTCGGTTCTTTTTGATGGGCAAAAGGTGGTGGACAACGTAACCAACTTGGGTTTTTTATTGGGAGACGAAGGCAGTGGCAGCCAAATAGGTAGAAAATTTGTAAAATCGTATTTCTACCGGGAAATGCCTGTTGAATTGCATCCGGTCATCGAAGCGAAGTGCCCAAATGGTAGAAAAGAAATTCTCGACCAGATATATGAAGGCCCTACGCCTGCTGCCTATTTGGCTTCCTTTGCCCATCATTTTTCAAAACATGTGGGCCACCCCTTCGTAAAGAACATTATAAAATCCTGTTTTGAGGAGTTTGTCGTCCGGCACGTTTGCAAGTATGAAAATCACGAGAATTTGCCTATCCATTTTGTTGGCTCCGTAGCCTTTTATTTCCAGGAAATTTTGGAAGAAGTATTGCGGGAGCACGGGTTGCACCAAGGCCAAATCTTGATGAAACCCATCGGGAATTTACTGAAATACCATCTTGATAACAGACCGGAATTGCAGGAATAAACACCCTTTTTAAATTCAAAGTAAAAACAAAGATGAGTCAAAAAATAAACAGAATCGCCGTGTTTACTTCAGGAGGTGATGCGCCGGGAATGAACGCAGCCCTCCGCGCTGTTGTGAGAACAGCAGCCCACGAAAAGTTAATCGTTTACGGCATCATGAATGGCTATGAAGGCATGATAAATGGTGCTTTGAAAAAACTGGATGTGCGCGACGTCGGCAACATTATTCAACGCGGAGGCACCTTCCTCAAGACTGCGCGAAGCCAGGAATTCATGACCAAGAAAGGCCGGGAAAAAGCATTTGCGCAGCTACAAAAACTCAACATTGATGGTTTAGTGGCCCTCGGCGGAAATGGCACCCTCACAGGAGCGGACATTTTTCAACGGGAGCATGGAATGCCCTGCATCGGCGTACCCTGCACCATTGACAACGACCTTTACGGTACCGATACTACGATAGGATTCGACACAGCCGTGAACACCGCCATCGAAGCTGTGGACAAAATCAGGGACACCGCAGAATCCCACAACCGCTTGTTTTTCATAGAAGTGATGGGACGCCATGCGGGGTTCATAGCACTTTATACGGCCATTGGCAGCGGTGCCGGCAATGTGCTCTTACCGGAAAAAGAGACCAGCATCCACGATTTGGTGGAGACTCTCAAAGCTGCGGAGGAACGAAAGAGGCTTTTCAACCTCGTCATTGTGGCCGAAGGCAACAAAATTGGCAGCGTCCATGAAATAGCCAAAAAAGTGGAAGCGCAAATGGAAAATGTGGATGTGCGCGTGACAGTCATCGGCCACCTGCAACGCGGAGGGTCACCATCCGGTTACGACAGGCTGCTTGCCACAAGGCTGGGCTACGCCGCCGTGGAAGCCTTGATAGATGGCCACAGCAACGTCATGGTTGGCATCTCAAACAACCAACTCAAACACACGCCAATGGCCTATGCCATAAAAAACGAAAAGGAGCTGAACATGGAAATCTTGCACCTGGCCGAGATGCTCTCTATTTGACCGGCTTGTTTTGCAACCACAGAAAAAGGGCAAACGGTACCAGAAAGTGCGGCAAACGGAATAGGGCCTCGTAAGTCCATTGGTGCAGGCTCTCCAGTGGAAATTCCCAAAAAAAATTTCCAAATATCCTCGCCAATGAGGTGGCCAACCCCCAGGCAGCAGCGTACAGGAGCAGCCAACGGGCACCCCTCCACGGAATGAAAATCCCAGCAGAAACGACGAAGTCCAACGTTCCAGCGGTGTTCAGAAAATGCGTTATCCCCGATTCCCCGAATCCAAAGATGTGCTGGGTCATCGTATAAAAACTGCCCGGCCGCGGGTAGTATCCCAGCGCATAGAGTCCGTGGCAAGCAAAGGTGAGCGCCACAGCTACTTTCATCCAAAACTCCAATCGTGATGTGATTGATTTTCCCTTTAAAAAAAACACTAAGAAAATGGGGGAAGAAAATTGAAGGGTGTACTCAAAAAATTGCCCCACATGATAAAAGAGGTCTTTTTGGTAGGCAATGGCAAGCAACACTAAGCTCGCCGCTCCGGCGTAAAGTAACCACCTGACCTTGCC
>SCUG01000456.1 GCA_004297645.1 Saprospiraceae bacterium
CCTGAAAAAAGCCACCAAAGGCGGGAAGGAGCTTGCGCCTTCGGCGCAATAAATAATATTTGAACGCAAGGACGCAAGGACGCAAGGACGCAAAGCACTAAATACTACCTTGCGTCTTTGCGTCTTTGCGTTCAAATATCTCAGCGTTCAATTATTTAGTCCCGGTTTTCTTAAGTGACATTTGATAGAGCCTCAGCGTGCCGCAACTTGTCTGACTTGACTTTGGCTGACTACTAACCTGGCGAAGCCAGCACAAGCGGGACACCGGGCGGCAGGGGAAAATTACCGGCAATTTGTTGGTCTTAAATTGCGCATAAGCGCCTGAGACTATTTGCAACTGCTCACATGGTCTTGGCCGCGTAGTTTTTTGTTTCGACCGCGCTTTGTAATTGCCGAAGGCAATAAGTACCTAATTATTTAAAAGGCTTTCGCTGCAACCAGTCGTCAGGTGGGCGGAGGTATTCCAGCAGGGGAGGCAAAATCTTGTTGGTGATGGGATTGTTCGACCTGATGTAACAATACATGTCGTAAGGTTCAGCGCCGACAGAACTTTTAATTTCCATGGCGGTACGCGCATACACCACGCTCCTGGCTCCAATCTCGATGGCGTTTCGCAGAATATCGAAGAGCATATTGAGGTAAATCTGGCACTCTTTGTTGCACGTGGGTTCAAATCCCAGGAAATGGGCCTCCAGTTCGTGGTGGTTCAAAATGGTGGAGTAGTAGCCCGCAAGTTCACCATCGCAGTAATAGCCGAAAATTCTGAACTTATCGCCGAGTGCACTTTTCAGGGAGGGCAAATAGTCTTCGTGCAACACCACCATGTTGAAACTGGCGTTGTCCATCATTTTTTTATACAATTCGTAGAGGCGCTCTTTATTGTCAAAAATTTGCTGTGTGGTGAGTTCTCGTTTTTCCAGATTGCCGATGAGTTTGAAAGCCCTCTTTGCCCGCACCCTGTATTTGGAGGTCACATCGTTCAGGTAATCGTCGAAAGTGGTCCAGCCGGGCCGGAGGGTCATGACCATATTGGGGTGAAAGGTGAATTCCCGGAATTTCTTTTCCACGAATATGCGGCTGGGAGCGCGATGGCTTTCCTGCACATCCTTTATAAAAATGCCATCCACGGCAAGCCCTTTATCTTCCCAATTTTTTTGTACCAAAATCAAGGCCTCCTCCATCATCCGGAATTGAGTGGCTTTGCTTACAGCGCCTGGCACAAAATGGAAACCGTGCTCACCCGTAAGAAGGAGGTTGCCGCAAACCAACAAATTGTGGTCGAGCTTGCTGGCGACGAAGTTCTTAAAATTCCGGGCGAAAGCCCTGATGATGCACGGGTATTTGTCTTTCAGCGAGAGGTCGCGAATACTTTTTTCAGGCCTGAAATTGGAAATTTGACAATACGCTATACCGATGGGGGAGGAACCTTCATAAAAAATGAGGTAGGTGAATTGCATGCCCCGTGGCGGGTTGTTCTCCAAAGTGACCAAGTACGTGCGCTGGAGAAAAACATTGTCCGGTTGCACTTTCTCCCAGTCGGTCGTCAGGTCATTGGCAGAAGTAAACAGCTCGAAATATTGCCCTGAGCCTGAAAGTGATATTTTTTCAGAAAATGCACCGGCAGCAGAAAGGATAGCGGAATCGGGTAACTTCTGAATCATACGGTTGGTATTGCACTGCATTTTGGTGGCATTCTGCTTGACTGCCTCTATTTTTTTTTGGCAAACAACACTGGCGAACGAATGAATAAGCAGGCTGAAGGTCGTGACCACTTTGGATGTTTTTATTCCGAAGAATAACAGGTCGTCTGCACTTTAGGTTTTGCCTGGGGGAATTTAACGGAAGATAGTTCCGAGAGTTCCGGGAGCGTGCAGGCTGGCGCTAAAACCGTGCAGGCCCGGCCTCTTGTATCAAATCGAAAATGGCCTCGAACACATCTTCTGAATTCGGTTTGGTAAAATAATCGCCATCGGAACCAAAGGGGGGCCGGTGGTCTTTCGAGGTGATTGTAACGGGAGACGAATCCAGGTATTTGTAGCCGCCCTGGACTTCCAAGACTTCCCGCATCATGAATGCTGAGGCACCTCCTGGCACGTCTTCGTCCATAAAAACAATTCTGTTGGTTTTGGCTAAAGAAGATACAATGCGATGTTCAAGGTCAAATGGCAAAAGTGTTTGCACATCTATCAACTCGACGGAGATGCCATGGGCTGACAATTGGCGAATGCCTTCTGCTGCAATGCGCACACACGAGCCGTAAGTTACCAAAGTTACATCTGTGCCTTCGGCCAGTATTTCCGGTATGCCGAGCGGCACGGTGTACTCGCCGATGTTATCGGGAACCCGTTCTTTGAGCCGGTACCCGTTGAGGCACTCGATGATAAGGGCGGGGTCGTCAGAATGGAGCATGGTGTTGTACATGCCCGCCGCCTGCACAAAATTGCGCGGGACGAGCAGATACATGCCGCGGATGGAGTTGAGAATCATGCCCATTGGCGAGCCTGAGTGCCAGATGCCTTCGAGCCGGTGGCCGCGGGTGCGTATGATGGCAGGAGCTTGTTGCAGGTTATTGCTGCGGTAGCGCAAGGTGGCCAGGTCATCGGTCAAAGGTTCAATGCCAAAGACGAGGTAGTCGAGGTATTGGATTTCGGCAATGGGCCGCAGGCCGCGCATGGCCATTCCTATGGCTTGCCCGATGATGCTCCATTCGCGGATGCCTGTGTCGAAGACCCGCTCTTTGCCGTATTTATCCTGCATCCCCATGAGCGATTGATTTACCCCGCCGATTTTACCGACATCTTCGCCGAAGGCGAAAAGATTGTTATGATTTTCGAAGGCTTTATCGAAAAACATGTTCAATACTTCGTAGCCATTTTTTACGGCTGAATCTTCGGAATAGGTTGGTGTAATGACGGGCACATTCAGCGCTGCATATTTGCTGCGACTGTACAGATGAGAGTGGTAGCGCTTATGCGCAATGCTTCCTGCCTGGGCAATGAAGTCTTCCAATTCGTCCAGCCCGGAGGGGTTTTCTTTTCTAACGGTAAAATAGAGTTTGCGTGCATTGCGCACCAAGTCGCTATAAATCAGGTATGGGGTGTCTTTTATCTCCTGCCGGAGCATTTCTACTTTTTCTTTTTGGGCGCCTGATTTGAGCACCAAAAGGTAAATGTCTTCGAGCCGTTCTTTTTGTCTGAGGATGGGGTCATTGTAATTTTTCCAAGCAGTGTCTTTACATTCCCGGACGTACTTTTTCGCTTGGGCTTTAATTCGCTGGATTTCTTCATCAGAAGTAATGCCCGATTGAACCATCCAGTTGGCCATGACCTCGATGCAGTCGAATTCACGCTCCCATGCCAGACGTTCTTTCGATTTGTACCGCTCATGCGAGCCGGATGTTGAATGGCCGAGCTGCTGCGTACATTCCTGGACGTGTATCAAGGCAGGTATGTGTGTGTCGCGTACTTTTTGTACTGCCTTTTCATACAAATCGCATAGAGCAGGATAATTCCAGCATTTTTCAGTGTATAGGTCTATCCCTTCGTTTTCATCGTTCAGTTTGAAGCCTTGCAATACATCGGAGATGCTGCCTTTGGCCGTCTGGAGTTCTGTCGGCACAGAGATGCCATAGCCATCATCCCAAATGGATATGAGCAAAGGAATTTGTTGCACTGCAACAGCATTCACTGATTCCCAAAAGATGCCTTCAGAGGTGCTGGCATCGCCGATGGTACAGAAACAAACTTCGTTGCCGTTGTTGGAGAATTGGGAATTGTTCAGGTCGTTTGATTCACGGTACTTTTTGGAAGCAAGTGCTAAGCCCACTGCCCTTGCCAGTTGGCCCCCTGTGCTCGATATATCGGCCGAAATGTTGTACAGCTCGCGTTGGTTTAGCCACTCTCCTTCATCGTCAATGAGTGATGAGGCATAGTGGCTGTTCATTTGGCGGCCACCCGACCAGGGGTCGTTATCGGCATCGGCATAAAGTTGGGCGAAGAACTCCTCGACGGTGGATAAGCCTAAGGCGAACATAAAAGTTTGGTCTCTGTAGTAGCCTGAGCGCCAATCTCCTTTTAAGAAAGCCCTGGCCATGGCCACTTGGGGTACTTCTTTGCCATCGCCAACAATGCCAAATTTCCCCTTTCCAGTGAGAACTTCACGGCGGCCGAGGATGCTGGCTTCGCGGCTCACGCAGCAAATCCAGAAATCTTTGAGTATTTCCTTTTTGTAAGATACATCGAGATCTTCGGTATCAGAAGTCAGCATGTCTGTTAATGGTACTTCCAGCATAGCGTTTTGCAGTAGTTAAATTTGGTTAGATGCCACATGGCACAAGGATTTGGGCGCGATATTTACCCGAATTGAAGTTGGCACCAGTTATAGCTATTCAACGGAACATAATTTTATATGCAGGTGCAATTGTGGGCAAAAATATAGAGAAATTTTGGAACGAGCGGTGATCAAAGTCATGATAGTGGCCAATTGTTTTTTTGTCAACCTACATGAAGGTTAACAACTCATTAACTGGCCTTATACTTTCAACCCTTTCGAGGCATGAAGAAATCCCCTAAATTTGTTCCCTGAAATTATCATGAACTTTAAATCATTAACTGATGAAAAAAGTACTTTCAATTTTTGCATTTGTAGCATTCTTGTCTTCCATGAGTTTTGCCCAAGGTACACCCCCGGCTTCAGGCCCGGCGATGAACTTTGAGCAAACCGAAGTTGATTATGGTGAAATCGTTCAGGGGGCAGACCCACTCCGTATTTTTACTTTTACGAATACGGGTACCGAGCCTCTCATAATTAGCAATGCTAAGGGAAGTTGCGGTTGCACCGTTCCGAAATGGCCGAAAGACCCCATTCTCCCAGGCGAAACGTCCAAAATCGAAGTACGTTATGATACAAACCGCGTTGGTCCATTCCAAAAGACGGTGACTATCACGACCAACGAAGCTACCAACAGCCATGTCCTCAAAATCAAAGGTAAGGTTAACCCTAAACCTACTGAGGACAGCGTTCCTGCAAGCAATCAGGGTTTCGGCGGCAAATAATAAACCTTCCGTTTCCTAAGCACACGCAAAGCCCTAAGATTATTTAAGTCTTAGGGCTTTTGTGTTTTTTAAAATTGAAGGTTGGCTTAGCGGGCAGCCTCGCTGCCTATTCTTCCAAGAAATAGGTTCCTGTTATTTTAATAGTGACCAAATATTACCAATAACCGTTTCGTTACGAGGGATATACTTTCATGATAGTCACATGAATTTCCAACTTCACTTTGAAACAAAAAATCGTAAAACCAAGTAGCTAACAACCTAAAGTAATAACCATGAAGTACCTGATTTCTTTTCTTAGCCTTACGCTGTTGATTTTGTTTTCTGGAAGCTGTAAAAAGGATCCTGCCTTTGGCGACTGTTTCCAGGAAGCCAATAAAACAAAGCTTAAACTCACCCTGCTCGAAGGGCCTACCGTAACTCTGCCGTCTAAGATTTCCATCTTTTTTAAAGTGCAGGACCGCAACAACAATCCCGTGGGCTATCTCACCCAAGACAACTTCGTCATTTACGAAAAGGGGCTGAACGACCCTTGCCACCGCGTCATCTCCGAGTTCGAGGCCAAGCGCCGTATATCGGGGCGGGAGCAGGTATTCAACCACACGACCCTCTTAGTGCTCGACCTGAGTGGTTCTGTGTTGCAAAATTCACTGACCCAGTTGCAAGAGGCAGCCTTAGCCTTTATAAATGACATCATCCCGGCGACGCCGGATAACACCATCGCAATGGGCATCTGGTGGTTTGATGGCGAAGATATCCTGCACGAACTGGAACCAGTTACTTCAGATATATGGGAATTGAAGGCAGCAGTGAATTCCATTACCCCAAACATCAGCGTTGACAATTCTACCGACCTGTACGGGGCCGTCATAAAATCAGCAGCTATCGCTCAGCAAATGCTGGCAAATTATAAGGCGCAGGGCATCGCCTTTTCCGCTTCAGTCGTGTTATTCACCGATGGCGAGGACCGGGCCAACCGGTACTTGAAACAGGATGCCTACAACGCAGTCGCTGCCACCCCCAACGACATTACCTGGTTTACCCTCGGCGTCGGCAACGAAATCAACGTGGTAGATTTGCAAAATTTCGGCCGCAGCGGGTTCTTTCAAATCAACTCGGCAGACCAGCTCACCACAACTTTTAAACAAATAGCCTCCATTGTAAACAGTGAAGCCAACAGCTACTACTTGTTCGAGTATTGCAGCCCCATTCGCAACGGCACTAATAATGGCCTCATTATCGAGGCATTCGACCTCGACAGCCAGGAGGCTGGCTACTTAGAGACCACCTTTGACGCCACCGGCTTCACGGGCGGGTGTCAGTTATAACGGTATGGTCACAACGCGGACCAAGTTCGCTGCCGCCCTTTTTTAGAAAAGATGTCATTTGGGTAAAATGACATCTTTTCTCATTTTTGAGCCTTAGGAACGTGAGCAAAATAAGGTGTGTGTTTTTGAACACGTTACTTAGGAAAAACTTACAAGCTTCATTTAGAATGACCTTTATAAAAATCCTGCTTTTATCCCTTTCTTCCACCTTTTTCACTTTTCTTCTGCAAGCCCAGCCGGAGCGCTGGCAGCAACGAGTGGAGTATGTAATGGACATTGACATGGACGCAGCGGCCCACCGTTTCACGGGCCACCAAACCCTCAAATATTTCAACAACTCGCCCGATACACTTGACCGCGTGTTTTACCATCTCTATTTCAATGCCTTTCAGCCTGGCAGCATGATGGACTGGAATAACCTCGACCCGAAAACCGCAGACTCCCGCGTTGGCGGCCGCATTTCCAAATTGCAGAAAAACGAGATGGGCTGGCATCACATCCAATCGCTCACCTGCAACGGCAAAGCCGTAAAATATGAAACAGTAGAAACCACGCTTGAAGTGAAATTGACCGAACCAATTCTGCCCCATTCTAACGCAGTTTTCGAAATGGAATTCGACTCACAGGTGCCCATTCAAATACGCCGCTCCGGCCGCGACAGCCGCGACGGCATCGCCTATTCCATGACACAGTGGTACCCCAAAATGGCAGAATACGACTACCAGGGCTGGCATGCTGACCCCTACGTGGGGCGTGAGTTTTACGGCGTCTGGGGCGATTTTGATGTCCACATTTCCATAGATAAAGATTTTGTGCTGGGTGCGAGCGGCATTTTACAAAACCCCCTTGAAATAGGTTATGGCTACGAGCCTGAAGGTGCTATCGTGCAACGTAAAAATGGCGATAAACTTGACTGGCATTGGAAAGCTGAAAATGTCCACGACTTCGCCTGGACGGCCGACCCCGAATACAAACATCTGAAAGTGGTGAGAAAAGATGGCCTCATACTGCATTTTCTCTACCAGGAGACAGAGCAAACCAAAACTACCTGGCAGGCCATGCCTGCCGTGATGGATAAGGCGTTTGACTTTATCAACCAGCATTTCGGGCAGTATCCTTATAAATCATACTCCTTCCTCAACGGTGGTGATGGCGGTATGGAATATCCTATGGCGACGCTATTGGCGAGCCGCTCCGGGGTGGGCACTTTCGTTCACGAACTCATGCACGCCTGGTTTTACGGCATGCTTGGCTCCAACGAAAGCCTGCACCCGTGGATGGACGAAGGGTTCACAGAGTTCGCCACTGCCGAAGTGCTTAACCAATTGCGTGCTGAAAAAATCATCCCTGGACAGGCAGTCGAAAATCCTCACATCCGCAACAATCAGGACTATATTGCCTTTGCTAAAACTGGGCAGGAAGAGCCTCTATCCACTCACCACGACCACTACCTGAGCAGTGACGCCGGAGGGATGGGTGCTTATACCAAAGGCCACGTGGTGCTCACGCAATTAGAGTACATCATGGGCAAATCCGTTTTTGAAAATGCCATGCGCAGCTATTTCAATACCTGGAAGTTCAAACATCCCAACCCCAATGATTTCATCCGCATCATGGAAAAGTCATCAGGGCTGGAATTGGATTGGTACAAAGAGTACTTTATTTTCACCACCAAAACCATAGACTACGCCGTGGACGTCGTGGCAAAGGCCGGCCGGAAACAAACCCGCATCGTGCTTAAAAAAATCGGCCACATGCCGATGCCCATTGACTTAGTAGTGACGTATAAAAATGGGGAAACGGAAATGCTGAACATCCCACTCGTCATGATGCGCGGGGAAAAGCCCGCAGAAAACCTGGCAATAAAATACACGGTGCTCAATGACTGGGGCTGGACCATCCCCACTTACGAGTTCCTGCTCGATGCAAAGTTCAATGAAATTACCAGCGTGGAAATAGACCCTTCCCTGCGCATGGCCGATGTTGACAGGGCCAATAACCAATGGGCACCAAATTAGGAATGCATGAATTAGGGGTGTTAAGAGAAATAATTTCGACGCTGAAGGACGCTGATTCTTATGATTTTTTATGAAATAAAAAATCAGGAACAGCGTGAAATCATAAAGAACCAGCGTCTTTCAGCGTC
>SCUG01000457.1 GCA_004297645.1 Saprospiraceae bacterium
GGATGATATTTTTCTGCAAAGGCGTTGTGGAAACTGTCCGGAAATTTGGCTGGGCCCCCGACATAATTCACTGCCACGGCTGGATGACCAGCCTCGTGCCTGGATTCATCCGGGAAGCTTACAAAAAAGAGCCATTGTTTCACCATTCAAAGATTATTTATTCGGTGTACAACAATTCGTTTGGCAAGCATTTCAACAGTGAATTCCTTGCCAAGGCATCCATAAATAACTTAGAAGAAACCGACCTGGGCGCCTATCTCAATGATGACGGTATCATCCTGCACCGTGGAGCAATTGCTTACTCCGATGCGCTGATAAAAGGAAGTGAAGAACTGCCGTCTTTCATAGAAAAAGCAATTCTGGACTCAGGGAAACCTGTTCTGGAGTTCACGAATGATGAAAATTCACCGGCCGCCTGCGTGGAATTTTATAGATCGTTGACGGAAGAACCCGTTGAAGGATAATTTGCTAAAAAAGAACTTGGGTAAAACCCGGCCCATAGCAAGACACTTTGCGAGTGCCGGGTCTTACCGTCGTTTTTTAAATACCATACAACTTACCGCTGATTCTCAATCCTCTATTCTCAGACATCTTATCTCTATAACAATTACTCGATTCAGACAAATGAAGAAAATACATTCCATTGCACTTTGGGTGGCGGGGTCTCTTTTGGTGGCGCTTTTTGCCTGCAATGACCCAACTGTGATTGGCTCCGACCTGCTCGCTGGGGACCAGCCCGACCTTGAATTTACCGATACCATCACTGTCAAGGCCTATACCATCACCGGCGACTCGGTAAGAACCTTCGCTCCGCTATTTATTGGCACCAGCATCCAGAGCTTCTTGTGTGGCAACTTCCAAGACCCCATTTTTGGGCGCTCCGTCGCAAATATTTATGCACAGGTCAGTCTCAATCTCAATGCTTCCCTGCCAGATTTCAAGGATGCCGAACTCGATTCTATGGTATTCATTTTGCCCTGGCAGTCTGATAATTTTTATGGAAGAACCAACGAGACATTCTATCTCGGCCTGTTTGAACTGGATGAGAGCATGAGCCGCGATTCGATTTATTATTCCAACCAGTCGTTTAAGGTGAAACCCGGCTCTATCGGCCACATTCAGTTTACACCCAACCCTGCCGACTCTGTGACTCTTGCCGTACCGGGCAAGGATTCTGTCTTCGTCAAAGTAGAACCGCAGCTCAGGGTGCCGCTCGATGCTTCATTCAGCGATGGATTCCTTACTGCCGGTGAAACCAATTTCTCCTCGGATTCATCATTTTTGGCCTTTTTCAAAGGCATCCGTATTTCACCTGCTTTGCAAAATGCGGGCATGCTGAGTTTCAATCTGCGCTCGTCCATCGCCGGCATCAGGGTTTATTATCACAAGGACACCGTTTACAACAATTATTTTTTTCCAATTCTCACCTCCAATGTGGTGACCACGCACATGGAGAATGACCACACGGGTTCTATTGCCGGGGCGTTTGCCGATGCACCGTCTGCCAATGGTGATAGCTTGCTGTTTCTTCAGGGCATGGAGGGCCTGAGTTTGGTGGTGGAAATACCCTGGGTTGAAGACTTTGAAAAGGTAATCATCAACCGTGCTGAGTTGGAGTTTAGCACGGTTAAGTTGATGGAGGATTTCGAAGATTTCGACCCGGTGACTCAGGTGGTAGTCTCAGAAATTGCAGATGATTCCACTATTAAAATTATTGACGACGTGCAATTCGCCATAAACCGCGCCAGGAGCAATTTCAGTCAAATTTTCGGCGGCGATTTCGATTCAGCGGATAATACCTATAAGCTCAATATTACCAGCCATTTTCAGGGTATGATGAGCGGAAGCAAGTCTAAGAAACTTATGGTTACCGTGTACAACAGAGCGGAGCACCCCAGCCGGGTAGTACTCGCCGGGCCGCAGCATTCCGCACATCCCGTGAAATTGAACGTGAGTTTTACCAGGTTTTAATTCAAAGTGCCCTACTTTTGCACGACGGCAGGCTGCTGCCTGCTGCATTGCGGTGCAGAAATATTATAACACCCAAACTGCTGAATTATGTGCGGAATAGTTGCCTACATCGGGAAGCAAGAGGCTTTCCCGATTCTCATTAAAGGTCTGAAAAGGCTCGAATACAGGGGATACGATAGTGCAGGTGTCGCCCTGCTGAACGGAACCCTGAATGTGTACAAAAAGAAAGGGAAAGTTCAGGCCCTCTTCGATTATGCCAACCAAAAAGAACTTAGTGGAAATACCGGCATAGGCCACACCCGTTGGGCCACCCACGGGAAACCCAGCGACCTAAATGCCCACCCCCATATTTCGGGCAATGGCCGCTTGGCCCTCGTACATAATGGCATCATTGAAAATTACTGTCTGCTCAAAAAGGCATTGGAAAAAGAGGGGCACAGCTTTAAAACTGAGACCGACACCGAAGTGCTCGTACATTTGATTGAAGAAGCACAGAAACGCAATAACTTGCCCATTGAAGAAGCCGTTCGGGAAGCGCTGACTCAGGTAGTTGGCGCCTATGCCATTGTAGTGATGGACAAGCAAGACCCCGATAAATTAGTTGCCGCCCGCAAGGGCAGCCCACTGGTGATCGGCATTGGCGAAGAGGGGTTTTTCTTAGCCTCCGACGGCACCCCCATCGTGGAGCACACCAAAAAGGTGGTGTACCTCGACGACGAACAAATAGCCCTCGTTAAAAGAAATGGGGAGTACGAAATACGGACTATCCGCAACGAGGTTTACACCCCGTTTGTGGAAGAACTGACCATGGAAATCAGCCGGATGGAAAAAGGCGGTTACGATTATTTTATGCTCAAGGAAATCCACGAACAGCCCGCGACTATTCGCGATGCCATGCGCGGGCGCCTGAATGCCCGCGAGGGTTGGGTGCGGCTCGGAGGTATGGATGACCACCTTGAAAAAATAAAATCTGCCGAACGCTTCATTATTTTAGGGTGTGGCACTTCGTGGCATGCCGGCCTCATAGCCGAGTACCTTTTCGAAGAATTGGCGCGCATGCCGGCGGAAGTAGAGTATGCCTCGGAGTTTCGGTACCGCCACCCGGTCATCACGGAGCGCGATGTCGTGATAGCCATTTCGCAGTCCGGTGAAACCGCTGACACATACGCTGCGCTGGAATTGGCGAAGAAAAACGGCGCTTTTTTATACGGCATCGTGAATGTCGTGGGTTCTTCCATTGCCAGGCTGACGCACGCCGGGTCATACATTCATGCCGGGCCTGAAATCGGAGTGGCTTCCACCAAAGCATTCACTGCCCAGGTGACATTGCTTACAATGATGGCCTTGCAGATTGGCCACGAGCGGGGCGTCATTCAGGAAGATTATTTCCAAAAGTTGCTCAATGAATTGAACAGCTTGTCGTCAAAGGTGGAAAAAGTGCTCGCTACAAACGACAAGATTAAATACATAGCCGGAGAAATACAGCATGCCCCAAATGCCTTATACCTGGGCCGGGGATACAATTTCCCGGTGGCTTTGGAAGGCGCCCTTAAGCTGAAGGAAATCTCTTACATTCACGCCGAGGGTTATCCTGCGGCTGAGATGAAACACGGCCCCATCGCCCTCATTGATGAGAATATGCCGGTGATAGTAATTGCCACGAACAAAAGTGCCTACGACAAGGTCGTCTCTAATATTATGGAGGTAAAGGCACGAAAAGGCATTGTCATTGCCATAGTGCAGGAAGGGGATCAAGAAATGAGTAAGATAGCGGACTATACTATTGAAATCCCCGAAATCGAAGAACCCCTGACACCCCTGCTTTCGGTCATCCCGTTGCAGTTGTTGTCATACCATATAGCCGTGTTGCGGGGATGCAATGTTGACCAGCCCCGGAACCTGGCGAAGTCGGTTACCGTAGAATAAAAAAGAAGTTCCGGCCCAAATGGCAAAAGGTAGAATGACTTCCCCTCCAACCGAATCATTCTTTCCTCAAGACATCCCGGCCATCAATTTTATACAATGGAATACAATTCAAGTAAAGAATTTTTAATCATCCCGGAATACGGGCGGCATGTGCAGAATCTGATAAATCATATCAAGGAAATTGAAAACCCGGATGAACGCCAACATTTCGCAGAGCGAATCATAGACCTTATGATGCAAATGCATCCGCAAAACCGCAACCTGGAAGATTATGTGGACAAACTCTGGCGGCATCTTTTTCAGATAGCCAATTACGAATTGGATGTCACGCCTCCCGGTGGGGTAAAACCTACGCCGGAAAGCAGCCATAAAAAACCGGAAAGGGTGGAATATCCATCGAAGGATACCCGCTTCCGGCACTACGGCAGCAACGTGCAAAAGTTGATAGCCAAAGCCATTTCTATGGAGGATGGGCGCAAGAAAGATGCTTTTGTGCAAGTGATTGGGTCGTATATGAAGCTCGCCTACAAAACCTGGAATAGGGAGTATTACGTCAGCGATGACATCATTATTGATGACTTGGAGCACCTGTCTGGCGCCAGGCTTAAACTGGTGGAAGGTTCCTTTTTGGACAACCTCTCCCGTGGTCCAATACGCCAAAACAGAAATGTATCATCTGAGGGCAGGGCACAACGCGGCAGCTACTCCAAATCTTCCGGCGGCAGAGGCAATGGAGGAGGTGGAAGTAGCCGGGGAGGCGCCCGCCGGAATACCCGGCACAAGAAATAGCATCGAACCATCGTCAGATGAAATATAAAAAGCGGATGAGCCTGAGCAGGCTCGTCCGCTTTTTGTATTGGTGCTCTTCGGGAAAAAAAAGTCCGCTTCAAAAAATGTTTTTGCCGGTTTCAAATTCGGTACATCTGCCTGTCACTCCAGCTCGTCTTCAATGCGGCGAAGTGCAGCCACCATTGTTTCATAGCTATCCTGGGGAGTAGAATGGCTAACTTCCTGCTGCATCGCCTCAAGTTCTCTCATGGTAGTTTCCGCTTTTTCCGAAATATCACCGGGCGCATTTTCACTCCTGAGATAGTTTTTTAGCAGGCCAACTGTAAGGCAGGGAAGGTCGCTCCGGCCACGGGCGGTACGACTCCTTCCCCGGAAGGGGAGTTTGAATAAGTTAAGCATGAATGTGAAGTTTAGTTTGGAACCAAAAGTTTTACCAGGGTAGGTTAGGTGTTCAGCGGGGTAAACCTTCGTGTTCCGGAGCGTTGAGAACAAGAAGATAAGGTAGTGGGAGCATGAAATGTTCGGCAAATTTTGTTTTTTTGGCGGGTTAAGCCGGCGGATATTTGGCTCGCACATTTCTTCTTTCACCAAACGAATACCAACATGACACCATTTTGGGGCGAATTCATCGGAACCATGCTACTCGTAATTCTGGGTGACGGCGTCGTAGCAGGCGTGGTACTCAAAGGCAGCAAAGCTGAAAATGCAGATTGGGTGGTCATCACCCTGGGGTGGGGGCTGGCTGTCATCATGGCCATCTATGCCGTGGGCAATATCAGTGGTGCGCATATCAACCCTGCCGTGACGCTGGCATTAGCGGCAGAGGGCAGCTTCCCCTGGGCCAAGGTGCCGGGCTACATCGCCGCACAGATGCTCGGCGGCATCGCCGGAGGCGTCATTGTCTGGCTGCACTACCTTCCTCACTGGCGGGAGACGGAAAACCAGGCGTCGAAGCTGGCCGTTTTTTGCACCATTCCTGCCGTGCGCTCCACCTGGGCGAACCTGCTCAGCGAAATCATCGGCACTTTCATTCTAATGGCGGGACTGCTGTTCATCGGCGCCAACCAATTTTCCGAAGGGTTGAACCCCATCGTGGTGGGAGCCTTGATAGTCTCGATAGGCATGTCGTTGGGCGGCACCACCGGATATGCCATCAATCCGGCCAGGGACCTGGGGCCGCGCATCGCCCACTTTTTACTGCCCATCAGCGGCAAAGGTGGCTCCGACTGGCGCTATGCCCCCATCCCCGTTGTAGGGCCTTTTTTGGGCGGATTGCTGGGGGCCTATTTTTACATGGCGGCCTTCCGGGGTGAGGTGGGATATCAACTTAAGGTGACAGCGCTTGTCGTGGCCATTGTATCTTTGCTGGCGATAAGGGCGGTCAACCGCCGGTAATGTTCATACCTTTAAATTTGTCAAAAACGTGTTTCAGGAAATCATCATCGAATCCGTGGATGAACTACCGGAGGTAGCCGGAGAGTTGTTGAAAAAAGCCGGTGCCCGCAAAAAGTTTGCATTGACGGGAGACCTCGGTGCTGGCAAAACTGCGCTGATACAGGCATTTTGCAAGCGCCTTGGCGTCCGGCAAAACGTCACCAGCCCCACATTTGCCATTGCCAACGAATACAGTTACACCGAAGATGACGGACGGGAACAGGTGGTGCACCATCTGGACCTTTACCGGCTGAAAACAGAGCAGGAAGCCATCGAAGCCGGTGTGGTAGAAATGGTGGAAGACGCTAATTTTTGTTTCATCGAATGGCCTGACCTCATAGATTCCCTCCTCCCGGAGGATGTCTTTAGAATAAAAATCACCATCTTGCCGTCTGCCGCTCGAAAAATTCTATTTTTGTAGATGGCCGTTCCGGAGCTGTGCTGGTGCATTTCTGCGGACAATCTCTAATCATCAATCAATGGCAGAGGCAACCAAAAAGAAGATACCCATTCCCAAATCGCTGACGGAAGGTCAATTGCAGCCGCAGGCTGAAATGCTGGCCATTGAACGTAAAAATGGTGCACTGTACATTGGCATTCCCAAAGTGGAGAGCTCCCTGGAAAACCGGGTGGCCTTAGCACCGACTGCGGTGGCCTCGCTCACAGGCCACGGCCATCGCGTAGTCATTGAGGCGGGGGCGGGTGAAAAGGCCAATTACACCGACCATCGGTATTCGGAAGCAGGCGCAGAAATCGCTTACTCGAAAGAGCAAGTTTTTAAAGCCAATATTTTATTGCAGATAGCTCCACCCACGCTCGAAGAAATCGAGCTTTTCCATCCCTATCAAATCGTCATTTCTCCGCTGCACCTGCCCGGCCTCTCCGAGCAATTTATCAATGCCATCAAAGCAAAAAGGGTGATAGCCTTAGCCATGGAATACATCCAGGACGAAGGCGGTTCATTCCCTATTGTCAGGGTAATGAGTGAGTTGGCGGGCATGAGTGCCATGCTCACCGCCGCCGAATTGTTGGCCACCACGAGTGGTGGAAAGGGCGTACTACTCGGTGGCGTTGCGGGTGTGCCATCCGCCAAAGTCGTCATCCTCGGAGCCGGCGTAGTCGGTGAATCGGCAACCAGAGTGGCTTTGGGGTTGGGGGCTTCCATCCGGGTTTTCGACAACAACGTGTACAAGCTCATGCGCCTCCAACAAAATGTCGGGCAAAAGCTGAATACCTCCACCCTGAATCCTTTTCAGTTGGAGAAAAAACTGCTGAACGCCGATGTGGCTATTGGGGCCATTCACTCCAAAACCGGCAGAACCCCCATCATTGTGAGTGAGGACATCGTGGCTAAAATGAAACCAGGCTCAGTCATCGTGGATGTGAGCATAGACCAGGGCGGGTGTTTTGAAACCTCCGAAATGACTACCCACAGCCGGCCTACATTTATCAAACACGGCATCATTCATTACTGCGTGCCCAACATCGCCTCGAAAGTGCCGCGCACTGCTTCCATCGCCATCAGCAACATCCTGACACCGCTGCTCCTCGGGGCCGGCCGGGCCGGTGGTATCGAAGAACTTCTCTTTGAACACAGTGGCCTGCGCAACGGCGTATATGTCTATAAAGGCCGCCTCACCAACGCCTATCTCGGCCGCCGCTTTGGCATCAAATTCACTGACCTCGACTTGCTGATGACTTTCCGGCATTAGCGCTGGACGGCATCTGCCCCGGATATGTCCGTCCACTACTTTGGCAAAGTAATTGTCTTTTGGGCTATGGAATTTCCCGCCGGTGAAACCATCCTCAGACATTCCCACATAGCGGCGTGCACCCCTGTTTTAGCGCCATCTTTAGCACCGGCACAGTCTTAAAGGCAACTGTCATTTCCCCGATGTTTCTGTTGCTCGCGCATTTGTAGCTCTGGCTACCTCAATTCCCGTAAACGTTTCCCCCGTCGCTGTATGCCCATTACAACTCCCCCGGCATCAGGCCCCATGTTTTTATTTGTGAACTATTGAATATGCACCTGCAATACGTACTCCTTCTCGCAGGCTGGGCATGCTGCCAGCCTGCGTTTACACAAATACCGCTTGCCTTGACGAATCCCTGGACCTTCGTCAAAGAGCCTTCTGTTCTGAATAAAAACTCCGCTTCCGGGGAATTACCCGGCAGTTACAAAACCCTGCAACTTGATATTCCTACCTTAAAAGAAATCCTCGCTATGGCCCCGGCCCGCAATGAAAACACGACGGCCGCACTCAGCCTGCCTATGCCCGATGGCAGTTTTCAGCAGTTCAGCGTGGTGGAAGCCCCAGTGATGCACCCCGCTTTGGCCAAAAAATATCCTCAGCTAAAATCCTATGCAGGTACCGGCGTTGACGACCCCGGCGCCTATCTTCGATTCGACCTCAGTCCGCACGGTTTTCACGCTATGGTACTTTCGGGCCGCCACGGCGACGTTTTCATAGACCCTGCACCCGGCGGGGGAAAGGAGCAGGTTTATCTCGTTTATTTCAAAAAAGATTTTAAGAAAAGCGAAGATTGGCAATGCGGGGTGCCTGCTCACACCGGCCTTGAAATATCCGCACCAACTATCGCAAAATCGGGGGACTGCCAGTTGAAAACTTTCAGGCTTGCCCTGGCTTGCACGGCCGAATACACAGCCTTTCACGGAGGCACGGTGGAAGACGGCCTTGCCGCCATCAATACCCTGCTGACCCGCGTGGACGGCATTTTCGAAAGAGAGGTATCCATCACAATGCAATTGGTGCCCAATAACGACCTCCTCGTCTTTACAAACCCCGCCACCGACCCTTATTCCAACGGCAGCGCCAGTACTATGCTCTTTCAAAATCAGCAGGCGTGCGATCAGATTATAGGCACCGGAAACTACGACATTGGGCATGTGCTGGCCAAAGGTGGCAGCGGCGTGGCCTACATAAAAAGCGCTTGCGGAAGCAGCAAGGCGGGCGGTGTCACTGGTAGCAATTCGCCGGTAGGCGACGCTTTTTACATTGACTATGTGGCCCATGAAATAGGGCACCAGTTCGGCGCCAACCATACCCAAAACAACTCCTGCAACCGCAATGCCTCCACAGCAGTGGAACCTGGCAGCGGCTCCACCATCATGAGTTACGCCGGCATCTGTTTGCCGAATATTCAGGCGCACAGCGACGCCTATTTCCATGCCATCAGTTTGGCCGAAATCGCCTCGTTTTCGAGCAGCGGCACCAGTTGTGCCACCGAGGTGAACATGAATACAGCGCCTGCGGCGAATGCTGGCAGTGACCATATCATTCCGAAATCCACTCCTTTCCTACTGACGGGAACTGGCAACGACCCCGATGCAGGCACCGGACTCACCTATACTTGGGAGCAGATGGACAACGAGGTGGCAGTGATGCCGCCCGTGCCGGCAAATCTGACGGGGCCATGCTTCCGTTCGCTGCCTCCATCAGACGCCCCCGGCCGCTATTTCCCGAATCTCGATGAACTTACCGGCAATATTTCTCCCACTTGGGAAGTGTTGCCCGGCGTTGGCCGGACGCTGCATTTCCGGCTCACGGTGAGGGATAACTACCCCGGCGGAGGCTGCACGGCCAGCGACGATATGACGCTGACGGTAGATGGCAATGCCGGGCCTTTTATCATAACCTCTCCGGATAGCCCGGTGAGTTGGGAAGGCGGCTCTGTGCAAACGGTGAAATGGGATGTGGCAGGTACTTACGCCGCGCCCGTCGGGTGCAAAAAAGTGGACATCCTGCTCTCGCTCGACGGGGGGGATACCTGGCCAGTGACCCTTGCTGCCGGTACCCCTAACGACGGCACGCACAGCTTTGTGCTGCCCAACTATGGCACTACACAGGCGAGAATTATGGTGAAAGCTGCTGACAATATTTTCTTCGATATCTCCCGCCACGATTTTACCATCGATGCCCCGGCCTTTTTTACCGTGAGCATCGGCGGCAAAAACCTCGATTGCTTCGGCGATAGCAGCGGCACCGCCACTGTCTATGTGACGGGAGGGTTGGGCGATTACACCTATAAATGGAGCAACGGTGCCACTACTCCTTTCATCCAGCATCTTACCGCAGGCACCTATTCCGTGACGGTCACTTCCGGCGTTCAGCCAGCCGTGGCGAGCATCACACTGACCCAGCCTGCGCCTTTGAAAATAAGCATTCAAGGGGTAGATGCCACCACTGCCGCCGCGGGTGAAGCCACCGTCCATGTGACTGGTGGTCAGGGCGATTACCTTTTTTTCTGGAGCAATGGTGCCACCAGCCAGCACCTCGTTGACCTCCCTGCCGGTACATATTCGGTCTCCGTCATTGATGACAACGGCTGCGCTGAAGTGGCTTCCATCGTCATTGGTTTTTCACCTACGGTGCAATTAGAATTCGGAACCATTCCTGCCGTTACCGAAACATGGCAGACGGTGGCGCTCGGCCATCATTACGACGATATGGTGGTGGTAGCGAGTATCGAATTAGGGAACGAATTCCCGCCTTCGTTGGTGACGAGGGTGCGCCAGGCTTCGGGCAATAGTTTTGACCTGAAGGTGCAAGTGGCGGGAAGTGAAAATGGCCTCGCAGGGCCGGTTACGGTGCATTATCTCGTGGCCGAAGCAGGCGTGTACACACTGCCCGAACACGGGATTATTTTCGAAGCCAAAAAATTTACCAGTCAAATGACCTCCCGCACCGGGCATTGGAGTTTCGAGCCACACAGTTTTTCGCAGGTGTATGAAAAGCCGGTCGTGTTGGGCCAGGTGATGAGCTATAACGACCCCGCTTGGTCGGTGTTTTGGGCCAGCAAAAACGGCGACCGCACCAAGCCTCCCGCACGGGGAAGTTTGGCCGCAGGCCTCCAAATTGCCGAAGACAGGGAGTACGTTTCACGCCAACCTGAAACCATCGGGTACTTTGTGTTTGAAACTTCCGCCGGTACGCTCAATGGCCAAAAATACATCGTGGCTGTGGGAGACGACATCGTGCAGGGGGTGGCAGATAATACCCAAGGCTACCCTTACATTTTAGAAGGATTTACCCGCCTCAATACTGCCATCGTCAGTTCGGCAGGCATGGACAGTGACGAGGGAGCCTGGCCTGTATTGAAGAGCCTGCCCGATGACAAAACGACCTTGAACCTCTGCGTTTTTGAAGACCAGATTTCTGACGCAGAACGCCAGCATACCACCGAGCAGGTGGCCTTCATCGCCTTTGGCGATGGCGTGCCCGATGTCCAGGGTGAAGATGACGCCCATCCGCCGTTCACCGATAAACCAGGAGCATCGCCTCCGTTGCGTGTGTTCCCAAATCCGGCGGGGGATGAGGTAATACTCGAATTTGAGCAAAGTGATTCGGGAGGCCCTGACCTGCTCCTGACCGACGTCCTTGGGAGAACAATGCAATACAGCGCCCTGCTTCCGGCCGAGCCGGGTCTGCGCCATGTGACAGTGGACTTGAGCACCCTGAAACCGGGATGCTATTTCGCCCTAATCAGTGAAGGCAACTTTCGCAAAACCGCAAAAATTATTAAGGCCGGAGGGCTACATGAATAAAAACTATGAACACCGCCGGCTGAACCCGGCGAACAAACACTCATTTATTTTGGGACAAAACAATTGTACCGGTGGCATTTGCCACCGGTTTTTTTTATTCAAGGAATCGGATGGGTTTGCCGGTTTTTATCTGAATTTTGCGGCCACATTTTTTTTTAGAGGGCAAGGCCGGTGGCTGCGTACCCTCCTATCATCACGACACCTCATGGCAAAATCAGTAATCAGTAAGAGCACACAAAGCCTGGCCCGCAAAAAGAAGCGCCCGGCAAAAAACCGAAAGCAGCAAATCATTATCGGATTGATGATAGTGGCGTTGGCGGCTATGTTTTTGCCCAACCTTCTGCCGTCGTTTCGCAGTGGCAAAAGCGCCCGCAATTTTACACCTACCAACAAAGGCACCATGCCAGAGCCAAAATTTACCAAAGAGGGTACGCTGTCTTTCATCAGCAGCGAAACCGGCGAAGCTATCCGCACCATTGACATAGAAAAAGCCGGTGACGATATGGAGCGGCAATTTGGCCTGATGTACCGCAAGTCAATGCCTGACACGCAAGGTATGCTATTCATTTTTGACAAAGCCGGAAAGCAGAGCTTCTGGATGCGCAACACCTACATTTCTCTCGACATTATGTTCGTTGATGCGGAAAACCGCATTCTGAACATCCACCAAAATACTAAACCGTTGTCCGACACCTCGCTGCCATCCACCGGCGACGCCCAGTTTGTGGTGG